>CAYNVK010000081.1:0-10404 GCA_964400395.1 uncultured Lentimicrobiaceae bacterium
TGATTCCCTCAAACCCAATTACCAAGGCAATACACAACAAAATAATGCACCATTCAGCAGCACTTATTTTGAAGAAAATTCCAAAAAAAAGAACTATAACTGCAATAGTTAATTCAATACGGGCATTGGGTTGGCTTTTAAAAAGAAAAGCTATGCCATGAGCCGCATTTAAAAAACTCTTTTTTAACTTTCCTGCAAAACCTGGCATAAAATACTGGTTTATTAATATCCTGATATCAACCCCTGGTGAAGACCCAATTGTCGCCTTTGGTAAGCTCATGATTGAAATGATAGCCTCCTGAATCGAATCCAACCAGCATTTCAAAATCAGTTATTGCATTCTGAATAATATATCGGCTCATCATACCCCGGGCCCGTTTCGCAAAAAACGAAATTATGGCATAGTTCCCGTTGCTTTTATCTTTGAAGGACGGAGTGATAATGCGGGCTTTCAGCTTTTTCGTGTTTATTGCTGCAAAATACTCTTGTGATGCCAGGTTGACCAGCACGTTATCGCCGGTATTTTTTATGCTCTTTTTTAACTGGTCCGTAATTCGGTCGCCCCAGTATTTATAAAGATTTTCGCCTTTGGGCGTTGCGAACCCGGTACCCATTTCGATGCGGTAAGGTTTTATGGTATCGAGGGGTTGCAGCAAGCCATATAATCCCGAAATAATCCGCAGGTTCTGTTGGGCAAAATCAATTTCGGCCGGCGACAAGGACGAAGCATCGAGACCATCGTATACATCGCCATTGTAGGCAAATAAGGCTTGTTTGTGAGGCGCATTTTTCCAGATAGCATACCGCATGGCATTTAATTCGGCAAGTTTAGCCGAAATATTCATCAGTTTGCTCAGTTCCGATGGCTTAAGCTTACTTAGTTTTGAGGCCAGGTAATCGGCATCCTTTTGAAAATGAGGCGTGCTCGCAATTTCTGTGGGCGCAGGTGTTTCGAAATCGAGTGTTTTGGCCGGTGAAATGATAGTGATCATCGGAAGGACTATTTTACAACATGGGTTTTAATTTGCTTCAGTCTCTGCTCGGGCGTAAGTTTTGTGTACTGGTCGCTGAGGGTGTAAATTACGCCTTGTTTGGTGAAAACCATTTTAACCATGTCAATTGCCACAAAACCGGCAATAATGTTTTCGGCGGTACGGCTATTTATCTTAGCAAGCTTACAGTATTTTGACTGGGTAATGCCTGGCTCTTTTTCGAGGTAATCGAGCAGGAATTTTTCGTTTTCACCAAAGCGTATAAAAGTTCCGGAAGGAGAATTTCTCCATTTGTACGCCTTAAGCCATACGCTGTTAACGGTATAATTTTCGTCTTTAACCCGGATGTAAATCAGATAATTGTCTTTTTCGACGGGTGCGGAGTGAAGCACTCCTTTTATGGCCGGAACAATTACTTCGAGAACCCGTTTTTGATTGATGGTCCATTCCTTCACTTCGAATGGAACGGCTGGCCGGGTAAACATTTCGGAGGCAGCCTGAAGCATGTAAAACTCCTCTTCGGAGCGCACTCCGGCAATGGATCCGTTATCTTTTACGCCGATAAGCAGTCGCCCGCCATCGGTATTGGCAAAAGCGGCCAGGGTACGGGCTATTTTACGCGAATCGTTCACCCCGAATTTAAAATCGAGTTGCTGATGCTCGCCCTGGGCTATCAATTTGCTGATGTAGCCTTCTTTAGGTTCAGCTTCGTGTTGGATCCGTGCGTGTTGCTGTGGCATATCATTAAGTTTAAATGTAGGCAAGGTTATATTTGCGAAGTTAGGCTTTCATTTTACATAAAAAAAGCTAAGCCTTTAAAAAAGATTAAAGTTTTTTGGGGTTGATAAGTAACCCCAAAAAACTTAATCCAAAAAACTATCCGGGTAATAAAAAGTTTATTTGCTGAATTTTGGCAAAAGGTCCTTCATCATATCTTTATGCACGGTAAAGTCCATCATTTTGAGCTTTACATAATCCTCGTGGAAAAAATAGTATCCGAAGTTTTTGTTATTCTCTTTTCCGCCGGTTCGGCTGCCTGAACCTGAATCCTTAACCAGGAACCAGGTTACGCCATCTTTTTCCATGTACCCGACAATATGCATGCCGTGGTCGTCGGTGGTGGTTTCGTTGCTGAAGCGGAACTGTCGGGCATTTTCGTCGATGGCTGATGAGGGTATATCGAATGAAGGAATAACGGCTGCATTGGCTTCGCGTGCCAGGAAACCGGCTTCGGAAACATCGCCTCCAATTGCAACAGTATAGCCTGCTTTCAGCGATTTTTTAATCAGGTTCATAAAATCGTCGAGTGGAAGGTTGTAATAACTTGCATCGTGCCACCAGTTATCGGGTACTTCGTATTCAACCTGTTTCCAGTAAGGCTGCTGCATATACGAAAGCACATCGCAATAGTTGTTTGCATTAAATTTCAACACATTGGTCATATACTCAACCGGGGTCATTACCTTGTTGTTAACCGTAATTTTGGTAGGTGGTTCACCAATATAATAGTTCATGATGCTGGTAAAATTGGTGATGATGGCAGCTTCGTCCCAAATGTTGTTTTTCTTTACAAATTCGGCATAGTTTTTCAGTTCCTCGAACATTTTGGCATGGTTGTGCACGGTTTGCCCGGGTTGCAAACCGGTATAGGCTTCGAGCGGTACACAGCCGTATTTGCGCCATATTTTGGTTACTGCATTTCCTTCGGAACCTTCGCCAAAAGTCATGTTGCCGCGGGTCTTTACCCAATTTTCGGCGCGCTCGAGGTATTCGTAGTACACCGTGAATACTTCGGACAAACGCACCTGCTGCCCGGTAGTGCGAAATACTTCCGACTCCAGGAACGAAGTGGTTGAAAAGGACCAGCAGGTATTGGTATTTCCCTGAGACACGGGTTCGTTGTGCCAGTAGGTTTTAAACTCGTCTTTGGAAGCGGGAATTTTAAAAGTTGAAGGATCGGCTTTAAAAGTTTTTGCCTGTTTCGGGGCAGCTTTCTGCGCATCAAATTCTTCAATTCCTTTCAGGATTGAGTTCTGGAAATATCCGGGCTCGTAGGTTTTAAATGTGCCTTTATCCTTATTCACCGATTGTGCCCATAACATTGAGCCTATTGAAAGGCAGAGAATTAAAAGTATGATTTTCATTTTTTTATGTTTTTGGTATCAGTTTGTATCTGGTTGACTCAGGCAAAAACGATATTGTTTTTACCGGTAATTTTCTCGCAGTAATGGCACAGCAGTTTCATCTCCGATTTATCGACCACGGTAAAACGGCTGGGCACATTTTCCACATTGGTGATGCAATTGGGATTAAAACATTTTACAATTTGCTGGATGTGATCGGGCACTTCGACCTGTTTTTTGGTTACAACTTCGAAATTTTTAATTTCGATAAAGGTTGCAGTGGGGGCAACGAGTGCTATTTTATTTATTTCGTTGGCATGGAAATAGGTATTGCTCACTTTAATAATACCTTTTTTGCCGTATTTCTGGCTATCGAGGTTATCGCCGAAAAGCACCTGGTTTTTATTGTTTTCGAGGTTGAGTATGTGCAACACTTTGAAAACATTGTTGGCGGGGATATGATCTATTACAGTGCCGTTTTCGATGGCTGTAACATTTAAATGACGTTGATCTTTGTTCATTTTGTTAAAAATTTCCTGGTTTCTGACAACATTTATTTAACTCCGGCAATGGCTGCCAGTAAAGCCTGGCGTACATATACCCCGTTTTCGGCTTGTTTGAAATAAAAAGCCTGAGGGGTTTCGTCAACATCTTCGCTTATTTCGTTAACGCGTGGCAACGGGTGCAAAATACGCATGTTTGGTTTGCATCCTTCGAGCATGGCTTTGTTGAGGATGTAGCTGTTTTTCACCTTTTCGTATTCAAGCGGATCGCTGAACCGTTCCTGCTGTATGCGCGTCATATAAATGATGTCGGCAATGGGCATAACGTCGGCCAGTTCGGTGTATTGATGATACGACAGGTTGCTGTTTTTGATGTGCATTTTGCTCGAGCTGGGCAGTTTCAGTTCGTTAGGCGAAACCAGGTGGAATGTTGCATTAAAATTGCACATGGCCTGCACCAGCGAATGTACGGTGCGTCCGTATTTGAGGTCGCCTACAAAAGCGATGTTCAGGTTATCGAGCGTGCCCTGGGTTTGCATGATGCTGTACATATCGAGCAGGCATTGGGTTGGATGCTGGTTAGCCCCATCGCCGGCATTAATAACCGGTACCGACGATACTTCGCTGGCCCAGCGGGCTGCTCCTTCGCGCGGATGGCGCATCACGATAATATCAGCATATCCACTTACCATAATAATGGTATCTTTCAGTGTTTCACCTTTTTTTACACTTGTTGATCCGCTGTCGCTGAAACCAATAACGCGTGCACCCAGTCGGTTTGCTGCTGTTTCGAAACTGAGGCGGGTACGTGTTGATGGTTCAAAAAACAAAGAAGCTACCACGTGGTCGGTGAGTAGCTTCTGGTTTGGATTTTTTTCAAAGTCGGCTGCAATTTCGAGTATCCGCAGATACTGCTCTTTGCTGAAGTCGGTAATCGAGACCAGGTTTTTATCTTTCATGGGTGTGCTTTTTTTTGCGGCTGTAAAATTACGAAATAGTAACTGTAGCCTGATTGCGATTGTTAATACTTTGTCATAAAAAAAGCGGCCATTGCTGGCCGCTTTAAAAAAGGAAATGTTATTTAACGAGGTTGTGTTTTTTAACAAACTCATCGAGGATGCCTGACAGGTCGGGCTTGCCTATTTCCTGCAGGTCGTAGCCTACTTTAACACAGGGTTTGTTGATTTTGATGATACGGTTCAGATCAATCGGTGTAGCGATAACCACTGCATCACATGGGGTGTTTTCGATAGTTTTCTCGAGGTCGCGTGTTTGCTCTTCGCCATAGCCCATTGCTGGTAACAGGGTTCCGATGTTCGGGTAAATGCGGAAAGTTTCGGCCAGTTTACCAACAGCGTAAGCACGTGGGTCAACCAGTTCGGCTGCACCGAATTTGTTGGCAGCAACGGTACCGGCTCCAATTTTCATTTCACCGTGGGTGAGGGTTGGGCCATCTTCAACTACCAATACACGTTTGCCGCGGATCAGTTCGGGCTTGTCGACGGTAAGTGGTGAAGCGCCATCAATAACCAATGCATTTGGATTGATTTTAGCAATGTTATTACGAACGATCTGGATGTTGGCGTTATCGGCTGAGTCAATTTTGTTAATCACGATAGCATCCGAAATGCGTGCAACCACTTCACCTGGATAATATCCAACTTCGGCACCCGGGCGGTGTGGGTCGGCAACACCAATGGTGAGGTCGGGTTTGTAGAAGGGGAAGTCGTTATTTCCTCCATCCCAAAGGATTACATCGCAACCGTCAGGATCTTTTTCGGCAGCACGCAGGATATCTTCGTAATCAACACCGGCATAAATAACGTTGCCACGTACCACATGGGGTTCGTATTCTTCCATTTCCTCGATGGTGCATTTGTGCTTTTTGAGGTCAGCAACTGTGGCAAAACGTTGTACTCTCTGCTCGTTGAGGTCGCCATAAGGCATTGGATGGCGTACAGCAACTACTTTCAGTCCTTTGGCCATGAGTATTTCGATAATGCGACGAGAAGTCTGGCTTTTGCCGCAACCTGTACGAGTAGCACCAACTGCAATTACGGGTTTGGTACTTTTAACCATGGTTTCGCCAGGGCCCAGTAAGATGAAGTTAGCTCCACAGGCATTTACCAGGGCACTAACATTCATAACGCGTGGATATGGAACATCGCTGTAAGCGAAAACACAGTCAACTACATTTAATTCTTTAATCAGTTTTGGCAGATCCTGCTCGGCATAAATCGGAATGCCATTCGGGTAAAGATCGGCACCAGCCAGTTCTTTTGGGTACTTACGGCCATCAATGTCAGGAATTTGGGCTGCAGTAAAAGCAACAACATTATATTCAGCTTTTCCCCTGAAAAATGTGTTGAAGTTGTGGAAGTCGCGCCCTGCAGCTCCGATAATAATTACATTACGTTGCATAAAGGATTTTTTAAAGTTTAACAGTATGTTTAGGCATTATTTAATTCCGATGTTGGCTACAAAGTTAAATGTTTAAACTTGCTGGCAAAATTTTTTCAAAACTTCTTAAACCCAATAATATCAAGGGTTATAGCATCTAATAATTCTACATATATTGATGCTGTAGGTTTATATAAATTTAAACTTCTATAAGTCAATGCCTGCAAGGGTTACAGGAAAGTGTATTTTGAAAAAGGCTCGAAATCTATTCCGTAATCCACCTAAAAATCGTACTTTTGCATTCTCAATAAAATTTCCCCATGATTGAACAGATTTTAAATTCGGCGGTAACCAAAGCCGTTAAAGCATTATATCAACTGGAGGCAACTCCCGCGCAGATTCAGTTGCAGAATACCCGCAAGGAGTTTGAAGGCGATTTTACCGTGGTGGTTTTCCCTTTTACAAAGGTTTCGCGGAAATCGCCCGAAGCTACAGCCACTGAAATTGGAGCGTTTCTGCAGCAGAATGTTGCTGAAGTCGAAAGTTTTAATGTAATCAAGGGATTCCTCAATTTGTCCGTTCACGAGGATTACTGGTTAACCTTTTTAGCCGGTTCAACCCAGAAGCCGAAGTTTGGGTTCAGTAAAAAACAGGACAGTAAACCGGTAGTAGTCGAATATTCGTCGCCAAACACCAACAAACCGCTCCACCTGGGGCATATACGCAATAACCTGCTGGGTTTTTCGCTTTCGCGGATACTGCAGGCTGCCGGTAACAATGTGGTTAAAGTGAACCTGGTGAACGACCGTGGCATTCACATCTGCAAAAGTATGCTTGCATGGCAGCGCTGGGGCAACAACGAAACACCCGAAAGCAGCGGACTGAAAGGTGATCACCTGGTGGGGAAATATTACGTGGTTTTTGATAAGCATTATAAGGAAGAAATTTCGGCGCTGGTAGCCGGCGGAATGCAGGCAGAAGAAGCTGCCAAAAAAGCACCGCTAATTATGGAAGCGCAGCAGATCCTGCAAAAGTGGGAAGCCGGCGACGAAGATGTGATCAATCTCTGGAAGAAAATGAACGGTTGGGTGTACGATGGTTTCGCAACCACTTACCGGACATTGGGAATAGAATTCGACAAAACCTATTACGAATCGCAGACCTACCTGCTGGGTAAAAAACTGGTTGAAGAAGGCGTGCAAAAGGGTGTTTATTCGCGCCGTGCCGATGGATCGGTGTGGATTGACCTGACCGCCGAAGGCCTGGATGAAAAGTTACTGTTGCGCAGCGATGGTACTTCGGTGTACATTACGCAGGACCTGGGCACCGCCATGCAGCGGTACGATGAATACAATCCCGAACAGCTAATTTATGTGGTTGGTAACGAACAGGAATATCATTTCAATGTGTTAAAAGCGGTACTTAAACACCTGGGGTGCGACTGGTCAACAGCCATTTATCACCTTTCGTATGGTATGGTTGAGTTGCCTGCCGGCAAAATGAAATCGCGCGAAGGTACCGTGGTTGATGCCGACGACCTAATGCAGGAAATGTTCGACACTGCCGAAAGCATGGCGCGCGAATTGGGCAAGATTGAATCGTTCGAGGACGAAGAAGCCCAAAAACTATATCGTACCATTGGGCTTGGCGCTTTAAAATATTTTATACTTAAAGTGGATCCGAAGAAAAACATGCTGTTTAATCCTGCCGAGTCGGTCGATTTTAACGGCAATACCGGTCCATTTATTCAGTACACCTATGCCCGCATAAAATCGGTGCTGCGCAAAGCGGCTGAAGCAGGTTATGAGGTTAATTCTGACGCTTCAACTTCCGTTGAACTGGTTTCGTTCGAAAAAGATTTGCTTCGTAAAATTCACGATTTCCCAACAGTGGTTGAGCAGGCGGCGGCCCTTCACAGCCCGGCAGTAATAGCCAATTATGCGTACGAGCTGGCTTCGGAATACAACCGCTTTTACCACGAACTCACCATTCTGAAAGAGGAGAACCCCGCTATTCGTACCCTGCGGCTTAGCTTGTCGCAGTTTACTGCCCGCGTTTTAGCCAATGCACTCTGGCTGCTGGGCATAGAGGTGCCTGAGCGGATGTAACTGACTGTTTACGGGCAAGGCACATTTGCTTTTGAAAAGCAGGATCGTTTTAAATAAAAATGCCTTATGGCTGACCATGCAAAAGCAGGTTACCATAAGGCATTTATTTATTTGTTATGCCGGGCGCTGGTGCTATTTTTCGTGCAGGCTGAAAGAGTATGGCAGGTCGCTTTTGGCAGCAGTTTTTGTTTTGTTGGGTTTGTTCTGCATTTCGAATTCAATGGTTGCTCCATTTTGCAGTTGGTTGTACCCGAAATATTTTTTCGAATACGGCTTACCATTCATTTTCATGGTTTTTACGTAACGGTTAGCATCGCTGTTGGCAGGAGCCTTTATAGTTACGGTTTTGCCGTTTTCCAGTGTAAGGGTTGCTTTTTTGAAGAGCGGCGCGCCGATAACATATTGGTCGGTTCCCGGGCATACCGGATAAAATCCCAGTGCTGAAAAAACATACCAGGCCGAAGTTTGTCCGTTATCCTCATCACCGCAATAACCATCGGGGCTGGGGGTGTACATGCGGTTCATCACTTCGCGCAGCCAGTATTGGGCTTTCCAGGATGCGTCTGCGTAATTGTATAGGTAAATCATATGTTGAATGGGCTGGTTGCCATGGGCATAGTTGCCCATATTCATGATCTGCATTTCTTTAATTTCGTGGATACAGAAACCATAATAGCTATCATCGTAAACCGGAGGCATCACAAACACGGAATCGAGCATACTTACAAACCGGTCGTTACCACCCATCAGGTTAATTAATCCCTGTACATCGTGGAAAACACTCCAGGTGTAATGCCAGCTGTTGCCTTCGGTAAAGGCATCGCCCCATTTAAACGGGTTAAAAGGCGACTGGAAGCTGCCATCGCTGTTGCGGCCGCGCATGAGGTTTGTTTCCTTATCGAATACGTTTTTGTAATTCATGGCACGTTTGGCATACAGTTCGATTTCTGATTTCGGGCGGTTGAGTTTTTGGCCCATTTTCATGATGCACCAGTCGTCGTAAGCATACTCGAGTGTACGGGCCACGTTTTCAGGAATGTTTACATCGTAAGGGATGTAGCCCATTTTGTTATAATACTCGTAGCCCCAGCGGCCTGTCGATTTTATTTTGGGATGGCGGTTGTTGGCCCCGTTAAGCAACGCGCTGTACAAGGTGTCGGCATTATAATTTCCTATGTTTTTTAAAAATGCATCCGTTACAATCGAAGCGGAATTATTGCCTACCATACAGTCGCGGTGACCTGGGGATGCCCATTCGGGTAAAAATCCGCTTTCAATGTAAGTGTTAATTAAGCCCTGCTGTATTTCGGCATTCTGCGATGGGAACATCAGGTTCAGGAAAGGGAATAAGCTCCGGAATGTATCCCAGAAACCACTGTCAGTATACAAAGGGCCCGCGCAAACATTGCCGTTGAATGGGCTGTAATGATATTTATTTCCATTTTTATCAATTTCGTAAAGCTTACGCGGAAACAGCAGCGAACGATATAATGATGAGTAAAAAGTGCGGTATTGATCGAGATCGCCACCCTCAACTTTTACGCGGCTGAGGATGCTGTTCCATTGCGCCCTGCCTTCTGATTTTATAGTTTCAAAATTTTTCTGACCTATTTCCTCCAGGTTTTGGTAAGCCTGTTCGATGCTGATAAATGAAGAAGCAATACGTGCATTGATCATTTCGCCTTTGCGTGTCCTGAAACCTACTATGGAGCCTACATGGCCGGCATTCAGTTCTTTTGCCGTGGGTTCGAGGGTATTATCCTGCCAGGTTTGGGCTGACAGAAATGGTTTATCAAAAACGATAACAAAATAGTTTTTGAAATTCTCGGTAACGCCTCCCCGGTTTTTGGTAGTATACCCTTCAATGGTATTTTTTTCGGGAATAATTTTTATGAACGAGCCTTTATCAAAAGCATCTACCACAATGTAAGATTCATTGCTTTCGGGAAACGTAAACCTGAAAGCCACTGCGCGATCGGTAGGCGTAAACTCGGCTTTTATATCGTGATCGGCCAGGTAAACGCTGTAATAGTAGGGTGTTGCAATTTCGGCTTTGTGCGAAAACCAGCTGGCGCGTTCCTGTTCCGTAAATTTCTTACCACCGGTTACCGGCATAATCGAAAACTGTCCGTAATCGCCGATCCACGGGCTGGGTTGGTGTGTTTGTTTGAATCCTTTTATTTTATCGGCTGTATATGCATAAGTCCAGGTGTCGTTCATATCTGCAGTTTGGGGCGTCCAGAAATTCATACCCCATGGTCGGGCAATAGCCGGGTAC
>CAYNVK010000082.1:0-4295 GCA_964400395.1 uncultured Lentimicrobiaceae bacterium
ATAATTCTACTATAGTTTTCTTATTTTCAGAAATATATTTACAGGTAGTATTTTTTCTCCGTCCTGAATGTTATCCATTTATTAATCCCTTCATTTATAACGACTTAAGTTATCGTCAATATCTCTACGAAAGTACACTTTTTTTTGATATAAAAAACGCTATTTTTCGCTTTTTGATAATGCTTTTTAACATGAGATTGTTGATAATATCAAAATACTGGTAATGAATATTTAAGCCTTTAAAACCAAATCATTTGGCAAACTATTTACGAACTTGTATGTTTATATTGTAAATTTGTAAGAAATATCAGGAATAATCAGATTAGTTAAGGAAAGGACTAATAATACATGGAAGCAAAATTTTCGCAAAGAGTAAAAGATGTACTGTCATTTAGCCGTGAAGAGGCTATAAGGCTTGGAAATGAATATATTGGCGTTGAACACTTGTTATTGGGAATGATACGTGAAGGCGAAGGACTTGCCATCCGTATATTAAGTTACCTGAATGTGAACATGGCCGAGTTACGGCGAACCATTGAATCGGCCATCGCCAACCCAGCCAATAATAACAGGGTTAACGATAACCTGCCGCTGGTTAAACAGGCAGAACGTGCGCTGAAGCTCACATATCTCGAAGCCAAACTTTTTAATAGTGAACTCATTGGTACTGAACACCTGCTGCTCGCCATATTGAAGGACGAGGATAACCTGGTGACCCGGTCCATTAAAAAATTTAACGTGGATTACGATTTATTTAAAGAAGAAGTAAAATCATACCTCATTTCCGGCGAGGATACAACCCAATCGCAAGGCGACAAAGAACGTTTTTTTGGAGAATCAGGTTCTGATCCTAAAGATGAATTATCAGGAAGTTCGCAGGACGACGACCCGGATGAAGGTGGTGGTATTGAAAACCTGAGAAAGACAGCTGACAGCAAGTCGAAAACACCCGTGCTCGACAACTTTGGCCGTGATTTAACAAAGGCTGCCGAAGAAAACCGGCTCGATCCGATTGTAGGGCGCGAAAAAGAACTGGAGCGCATATCGCAGATCCTTAGCAGGCGTAAGAAAAACAATCCAATCCTGATTGGTGAACCGGGTGTTGGTAAATCAGCTATTGCTGAAGGTCTGGCATTGAGGATTACACAACGAAAAGTGTCGCGTGCATTATTTAACAAAAGAGTTTACACGCTCGATCTTGCTTCGCTGGTTGCTGGTACCAAATATCGTGGACAGTTTGAAGAAAGAATGAAAGCCGTGTTGAATGAACTGGAGAAAAACCGCGATATCATTCTTTTTATTGACGAAATTCACACCATTGTAGGAGCCGGTAATGCAAGCGGATCGCTGGATGCAAGCAATATGTTTAAACCTGCACTGGCCCGTGGCGAAATACAATGCATTGGCGCTACCACCCTCGATGAGTACCGTCAATATATTGAAAAAGACGGAGCTTTGGAACGCAGGTTTCAGAAAATTCTGGTTGATCCCACATCACCGGAAGAAACGGTTATCATTCTGAACCAGATTAAAGAAAAATACGAAGATCACCACCTGGTAAAATATACCCCGGAGGCCATAAATGCCTGCGTTACACTTACCAACCGTTATCTGACCGATCGTTGTTTGCCCGACAAGGCCATTGATGCGCTTGATGAGTCAGGAGCACGCGTTCATATTTCGAACATGCATGTGCCGGTTGAAATCATTACCACTGAAAGCCTCATTGAGGAAATCAGACAAAAGAAAATGAAGGCCATAAAAGGTCAGAAATATGAAGAAGCAGCGCGTTACCGCGATGATGAACGCAAAACGCAAGCTCAACTCGAAGCCTTAAAACAGAACTGGGAAGAAGATTCGAAAGTGAACCGACAACTGGTTACCGAGGAAAACGTAGCTGAAGTTGTAGCTATGATGACCGGTGTACCAGTGCAGCGGATTGCTGAAAATGAAGGTTCGCGGCTCATGAATATGGAACAGGAGCTTGGTGGAGCCGTAATCGGTCAGGATGACGCAATTAAGAAAGTGGTTAAAGCCATTCGCCGGAACCGGGCCGGTTTAAAAGATCCGAACAAACCCATTGGAACCTTTATTTTCCTGGGACCAACCGGTGTTGGTAAAACCCACCTGGCGAAAATCCTGGCTCGTTATCTGTTTGACACAGAAGATGCACTTATTCGCATCGATATGAGCGAATACATGGAAAAATTTGCGGTTTCGCGCCTTGTGGGAGCGCCTCCGGGCTATGTTGGTTACGAAGAAGGTGGACAATTAACTGAAAAAGTTCGTCGTCGCCCCTACTCTATCGTTTTGCTCGACGAAATTGAAAAAGCACATCCTGATATTTTCCACCTTTTACTGCAAGTACTTGATGATGGTCAACTCACTGATAGCCTTGGCCGTAAAGTTGATTTCAAGAATACGATTGTTATCATGACTTCAAACATCGGTTCGAGACAGCTTAAGGATTTCGGTGCTGGTGTTGGTTTCAGCACAAGTGCCCGTCAATCACAGAGTTCAACCATAGCTTCAAGTGTTATTGAAAACGCTTTGAAAAAATCATTTGCCCCTGAATTCCTGAACAGGATTGATGATATTATTATTTTCGATTCGCTTGAGCGTGAAGATATTCATAAGATTATCGACATTGAACTCTCGAACCTGTTTGCCCGCATCCGCACCATGGGTTATGAACCACGCATCACCGAAAGGGCTAAGGATTACATCCTCGAAAAAGGCTGGGACGAACAATTTGGCGCCCGCCCACTAAAAAGAGCCATCCAGAAATATGTTGAAGATATGCTTGCCGAAGAAATCATTTTAACAAAACTGGTAGCTGGTGATATCATCAATATTGATTTCAATCCTGAAATTAAGGATATGCAGATCATGGTCGAAAAGCCGGAACAACCGGCACTGCTACAGGCAACAAATGAATCGACTGAGTAATACAGGAATATTTAATGAAAAAAGGACGCTGATTTCGGCGTCCTTTTTTTTGCTTAAACAGCACGAATATCAAGAGCATCATTAAACATTGCCATCCCATTCATTATAAAACTGATCCAGGTAGGCCACCATAAATTCATGTCGTTTTTCGGCCATTTGTTTTCCGGTTTCTGTGTTCATAAGGTCCTTCAGCAAAAGCAGCTTCTCGTAAAAATGGTTCAGAGTGGGCGCGGTACTGTTTTTATATTCTTCTTTGGTAAGTTGAAGGTTTGGTTTTATGCCAGGATCGTAAATTGCCCGCCCCTTGTGCCCACCGTAGTTAAACGTCCGGGCAATGCCAATAGCACCCAGCGCATCCAGCCGGTCGGCATCCTGTATTACATCAAGTTCGGGTGATTTGAACTGCTGCTGAACTTTTCCGCCTTTAAACGAAATATTGGCGATGATATTTACCACATGATTAATAATCTTTTCTTCCACGCCAAGAGCCTGCAGGAATGTCCGGGCTTTCGCGGGACCAATTTCTTCATTACCATGATGAAATTTTGAATCGGCAATATCATGCAGCAAAGCGCCAAGTTCCACAACCAGCATGTCAGCTTTTTCTATGGATGCAATATGCATGGCTGTTTTCCAAACCCGGTACACATGCCACCAATCATGCCCGCCTTCGGCATCGTGTAATGTATGCTTTACAAATTCTACCGTTTTCTGAATGATTTGATCTGAGGTCATGATTAAAAAGAAGTGTCACAAAATGCTATAATCAAAGTAATGAATGCTTCGGTTTACAAATAACCCAGGTTATCTGCCAGGAAAAGCAATATAAGGCAAAGGGTAAAGGCAATAACCGGGGCAACCACCCACATAACAAAGAACTTTTTTACTTCAGTTTTCCTGAAAATATTCCGCGTCCCCAGTTTGGCTACCCCAACTCCCAATATTGCAGCTACATTCAATTGAACAAGCGATGTAGGTATTCCTTTGGAAATAGATGCAATCAGAAGTAAGCTGGCAGATACAAAGGCAATAATCCCTGCTTCGAACTTGCCGAAAAGAACAATTTCCTTGCCCGTGTTATTCAGAATTTTGTTCCCAAAAATTGAACTACCAATGGTAAAACTGGGGGCAACCATCAAAATGGATAAAATCATGATCAGAACATAATTTTTATCTCCGGTAATATTTAATTCATTAGCTGTCATTGTTGCGATTGGTCCTGCTGCATTGGCAACGTTATTCGAACCGATGGAAAAAGCAACATATAATGACATAAATAAAATAAGTCCATTAATAAAATGCTTTCGATTTACATTGGTTGAGCGCGACATTGTTAAACCCCGCCT
>CAYNVK010000082.1:4395-10248 GCA_964400395.1 uncultured Lentimicrobiaceae bacterium
TAAAGCTTACCGAAGCAATGTTTTCGGCACGGCCTTTACGGATAAAGATATCAGCGGATTTCGAATAAACATCGCTGCGGTTTGCATCGTAAAGAAGTAAATACCCGATGAGTACATTAGCTGCCATTTCAACCAGGCGGCGTGCATGGAAATCGAAGTATTCGTTATCGCTGTATTCAGTAACTTTTTCAACAGTTTTAGCGAACTGTTCCGTCATTTTTTCGAGGGTATTCTTCAGGTACTCGAGCTCGGGCTTTACCTGCAGTTGGCCACGCTCACGCATAGCAGCAAGGTACGCACCATTACCTACGTTACGGATAGCAGCAACAACCTGAAGCTGAGAAGTTCCTTCGTAAATGGTGGTAATACGGGCATCGCGGTAAATACGTTCGATCGGGAAATCCTTCATGTAACCGGTTCCGCCAAATATCTGAATTGCATCGTAGGCAATCTGGTTACAGCCTTCGCTTGAATATAGTTTTACCAAAGGGGTAAACATATCAGCCAGTTTCTGGTAAACTTTTGCTTCCTGGCGTTCTTCCGGTTCGAGTTTACGTTCGTGCGAAGTAAAATTATATGCTTTGTAGATATCCACGTACCTGGCTGTTTCGTACAACAGGGTGCGCATGGCATCAATCTTAACCTGCATGTTGGTAAGCATTTCGTAAACTGCCGGGTATTTGATAATTGATTTACCAAATTGTTCGCGCTCAGTAGCATATTTATATGCTTCGCGGTATGCAGCTTCGGCAATACCTACTGATTGCGATCCAACACCCAGGCGGGCCGAGTTCATCAGCGACATCACATATTTGATGAGTCCTAATTTGGTATCGCCAATAAGTTTAGCCGGAGCATTGCGGAATACCAGTTCGCAGGTAGGCGAACCTTTAATACCGAGTTTGTTTTCGATGCGGCGAACGGTTACAGCTTTGTGATTGCGGTCGTACACAAAAAGTGACAGTCCGCGTGCATCTGATGTGCCTTCTTCCGAGCGGGCCAGTACCAGTGAAATATCGGCATCGCCATTGGTGATAAATCGTTTAACACCATCGAGGATCCAGGTTTGTTTATTGCTGTCGTAGGTAGCTTTGAGCTGAACAGCTTGCAAATCGGAGCCTGCATCTGGTTCGGTAAGGTCCATGGCAGCAGTAGCGCCTTTGTAAAAACGGGGAAGGAATTCTGCTTTAATTTCTTCGGATGCGAACTCGTGAATGGTTTCGGCACAGTCCTGTAAACCCCAGATGTTGGCAAAACCGGCATCAGCACGCGATACCACTTCGCCCGACATAACATAAGGAACTACAGGCATATTAAGACCATCATATTCCCTGGGGAGCGTAAAACCTACCAAGCCGGCTTTCACAAGTGCATCGTAGTTTTGTTGTGTGCCGCGGGCATATTTAACTTCATTATCAATAAGTTTTGGTCCTTCTTTGTCTACCGATTCGGCATTAGGAGCTATAATTTCGCCGCTGATTTCGCCGATGATTTCCATGATCTTATCATAATTGTCAATGGCATCTTCGAAATCGAGGGGAGCAAAATCGTATTTTTCTTTCTGGCTATAGCCTGACTCTTTCAGTTTCACTATTTTTTCCATCAACGGATGGGTAAGGTGAAACTTGAGATTGGGGTTGTCGTTATAGAAATTTTCCATTATTTTCGGTAGGTTTACTTCGAGTTTTTCTTGTAAAATTTAATCATTTTCGGGATGATATCAGCCACATTGCCAATAATGGTATAATCTGCTATATGGTTAATAGGAGCATTGATATCCGTATTGATGGAAATGATCTGGGCTGATTGGTCCATTCCGGCCCTATGCTGAACGGCACCTGAAATACCGCATGCGATATACAGTTTAGGACGAACGGTAACGCCGGTTTGGCCGATCTGACGTTCGTGCTCAACAAAACCCGCATCAACGGCAGCACGCGACGCACCCACCTGGGCACCAAGTACTTCGGCCAGTTCGAAAAGCAGGTTGAAGTTTTCTTTTGATCCTACGCCATAGCCGCCCGAAATAATCACCTGGGAGTTTTTGATGTCGATCTTGCTTTTTTCCATGTGGCGCTCGATGATGCTCACCACGAAATCGTCATCTTTCAGGATGCTTTTGGTATCGATTTTACGAAGTTTGCCTTTATGCTTGTTCGAGAAAATCTCTTTTTTCATTACGCCTTCCCTAACAGTAGCCATTTGAGGCCTGGTTTCGGGGTTAATAATGGTTGCAATGATATTTCCTCCAAAAGCGGGACGAATCTGATACAGCAGGTTTTTGTACTCGGTTTGGGTTTTATTTTCGAAATGATCTCCTATTTCGAGGCTTGTACAATCGGCAGTAAGCCCGCAACGAAGTGCTGAAGCAATGCGTGGAGCAATATCGCGCCCTATGCTGGTAGCTCCGAAAAGTGCAATTTCGGGTTTTTCCTTTCCAAACAAATCCAGGATAATGGAAGTATGTGGTAGTGTTGTATATGGGAAAAGCCTTTCATCATCAGCATAATGTATAACATCAACGCCAAACGGATACAATGTGTTTTCGAGGTCGGCAACCTGATGACCAATTACAATGGCTTCGAGTTTAACATCCAGGTCGGTGGCCAGTTTTTTACCTTTCGATAATAGTTCGAGACTGACATCGGCTATCAATCCTTCTTCGGTAACTTCGCAATAAACAAATATGTTGTTCACGTGCTCTTAGTATTTATCAGTGAATTTTAATTTTCTTAATACAATTAGCCAATAATATGGCTGTCGATCAGATCCTTCATCAGGGTTTCGATATCGGAATCGTTACCACTCAGAACTTTTGAATCTTTATGTTGAAAAACAACGTTTTCAATTTTTTTAACCTTGGTAGGAGAACCCGACAAGCCGAGCATCTCGGTCTGAGCATTCAGATCATCAGCGGTCCATTCATCAATCTGAAGGTATGGGCGATCACTGTAAAGCTCAGTATAATCCTTGGTTTCGTTCTGAAGTTCAGTAACGGTGCGCGCGTGTTTGTACTTCATCAGTAATTTACCCACCCGCTGACGGCAAACCGGGGCCGAACTGTGCACAGTAATAGCAGCCGGTAAGGTGGTGCTTACAACTTCTACACCCCGCTCAAGCCTGCGCTTTACTGTAATTTTTTTCGAATCAACCGAAAGAACTTCTTCCGCATAGGTAATCTGCGGAATTCCCAGTTTCTCAGCTGTCTGTGGTCCAACCTGGGCGGTATCGCCGTCAATAGCCTGCCTTCCGGAAATCACCAGGTGATACGGGGCAAGTTTTTTTACTGCCAGTGACAATGCATAAGAAGT
Organism: uncultured Lentimicrobiaceae bacterium; assembly: GCA_964400395.1. GTDB lineage: Bacteria > Bacteroidota > Bacteroidia > Bacteroidales > UBA4417 > UBA4417. Next base: position 7,707 of record CAYNVK010000082.1, read on the forward strand.
TGCCAGGGTATCGGATCCGGCAAATTTACGGTCGGAGATCAGGTAACCTCTGTCGGCACCACGATACATAGCTTCGCGAATGATTTCAGCCGCACGGGATGGTCCCATGGTTAGCAGGATCACTTCGGCATCAGGCATCTGGTCCTTTATACTCAAGGCTTGCTCGAGTGCATGAAGATCTTCGGGGTTAAAAATGGCAGGCAGGGCCGCCCTGTTTACGGTGCCATCAGCTTTCATGGCATCTTTTCCAACATTCCGGGTATCCGGAACCTGCTTTGCTAGCACGATTATTCTAAAACGCATAAATGGTAAATCAGTTTATGACTTGTTTAATAAGTCAATAATTTTTTGCGATGGGAATTTAATGCCGCAAAATTAAACTTTTAGGGTTAAACTCCAAGAAAAAAAATGTGTAATGCAGACAGGATCAAGGTTTTAAATATACATGATAGTGTATATCATTCTAAATATGAATATGTTATAACTTTTTGCAGACGATTTTACATGGCGAAATTTAACAGATATGAACAGCAATTCTCCCGGCATGGCGAACCTGAATCAGCGCTAGTCTAAATTAAAAATTCAAGGTTTAATCCCTATAAAAAAACAGGGGAATACTTAATTATTATGCTGCTTTCTGCCTAAATCTATACCCGGATGCTGACACCTTGTTGGCCTACAAGTCAAGTACCTGAACAATTAGTTCGGCAATATCAAAGTTTTTAACTTCGTCGCGGTTTTTGTATTTTAAGCCATCGGTGAGCATGGTCATACAAAACGGGCAGGCCGTGGCCAGTATTTTTGCATCACTGCGCAATACTTCTTCGGTACGTTCGATAAATACCTCTTTTTTCCCAGGTTCGGCTTCCTTAAACATTTGTGCTCCCCCGGCGCCACAGCAGAATGAAAAACTCTTATTACGTTCAAGTTCAACGAAATCGGTAGTAAGTTTTTTGAGGATGCTTCGTGGCTCAGCGTAAACATCATTGCCCCTGCCCAGGTAACAGGGATCATGATATGTAATCCTGGCGTTGCCCAGCATGGATGCATCCAGTTTTATGCTCCCGTTTTCAATATATTTATCCAGAAATTGTATATAGTTGATTACCTCGTAATTCCCTCCCAGATCGGGGTACTCGTTTTTTAACGTATTGAAACAATGCGGGCAGATGGTAATTATTTTTTTTACCTCGTAAGCATCCAACACTGCTATGTTCTGCAAGGCCTGCATCTGGTACAGCATTTCGTTACCGGCACGCCGGGCAGGATCACCGGTACACGATTCTTCCTTGCCAAGCACTGCAAAGCTGATGTTTAGATGCGCCAGTATTTTGGTAAATGCGCGTGTTACTTTTTTATACCTTTCGTCGAATGCACCCGCGCAACCCACCCAAAAAAGATATTCGGGTTTCTCGCCCCGGGCAAATAAGTCGGCCATTACGGGGACTTCTATTTTCTTTGTTTCCATGCGTTATAAAATTCTTATGCTTTTATCTTATTCATCCGGAGCATTACAAAAGCCATGTTAAACTACTGTATATCATTGGTTTTAGAACGTGAACTCTGGATAGTATTTCCGTCCCGGGATGTATTCCAATTATTTTGGAAATGAACGATTATGTAATTTTCAATTCCAGGTTTTCAGCCCAAAGCATGCGATCTTCAGCTGAGTATTGCCATGGAGCACCATTGTTTTCGATGTTGCTGAACATGGTTTTCAACCCGCCGGGCGCACTGCTTTCCTCCATTACCAGGTAGCGCCGCATATCTACGATTAGTGTTGGATGATTAATATTTACAGGGCATTCCTGTGCACAGGCATTGCAAGTTGTACATGCCCATAGTTCCTCCACCGAAATATAGTCCCTGAGCAGCGACTTGTTGTCGGTGAACTCTCTGCCCATTTTTACAAGTCCCGGACCTTTTTCTTTCATACGTGCTCTCAGATCCATAAAAATTTTACGGGGCGATAACATTTTGCCGGTGGTATTGGCCGGACAAACCGAAGTACAACGCCCGCATTCGGTGCAGGATAACGAATCGAAATAGTTTTTCCACGAAACATCTTCAACATCTTTCACGCCAAACCGGCTCACAGGCACATCGGCAGCCGGGGCATCGAAACTTGCACCGGGATCGAGCATCAGCTTAACTTCACGGGTTATATCGTCCATATTAGTCAGTTTCCCGAGTGGCTCAAGGCGGGTCAGAAAGGTATTAGGCACCGACAGGAAAACATGAAAATGTTTCGAATATGGCAGGATGTTGGCAAAAATAAAGATCAGCAGGATGTGCGCCCACCAGTTAAATTCATACAGCAGGTGCAATGAATTTTCTGAAAATCCGCTCAAAACGGGCCTAAACAAACTGGCAACAGGATATACACCGAGTAAGGGTGCGCCCGAAACCATTTGTAACTGCACATAGCTTAAATTCATACCCATCAGCGACAACATCAGCATCAATATCATGCCCAAAGCAATGTTGGCATCCTGGTGCGATTTTTTTTTCATCTCAATGCCTTCAAAACGGCTGATATGCA
>CAYNVK010000083.1:0-10219 GCA_964400395.1 uncultured Lentimicrobiaceae bacterium
TAATAGAATAATAAAAAGAGCATATTTGTATGAAACCGAAATCAATTTATTTAGGAAATACAGCAATAAACCTCAATAAGCAGGAGGTCTCCGGCCAATTTGTGGTAATCGGCACTGAAAAATTCTACAAAATCAGCAACGTCAACCAGATGCCTGATTTTTTTATGACAATTGTCAGCGATTCGGACCATTGGATGTACCTTTCCAGTAATGGTTCCTTGTCGGCAGGCCGAAAAGACAGGAATAACGCCTTATTCCCATACTACACGGTGGATAAAATTCATGATTACCGCGGCCGTACCGGAAACAAAACCGTTATGCTTGTTACCAAAGGTGATAAAACCTATTTATGGGAACCTTTTTCGGACGAGTCGGAAAAAAATTACTCCATAAAACGTAATCTTTATAAAAGCATATACAGTAATAAAGTAATTTTTGAGGAAATTAACGATGATCTGGGCATTGGATTTCAGTATGGGTGGTACAACAGCGAGAAATTCGGGTTCGTAAAAAAATCAGAAATACTGAGTTTTACACAGGAAGCATTAAGTATCGACATCCTGGACGGGATTGTGAACATCCTGCCTAACGGTGTTGATTACGATTTTCAGAATGCATACAGTAGTTTGCTGGATGCGTATAAAAAAAGCGAACTTCTGCCCGAAAGCAAACTGGGTTTGTATATGCTTAGCTCTATACCTGTTGATAGAGCTGAACCAAGCGAATCACTCAGGGCGGCTTCGGTTTGGTTATGTGGTGCAGACCTGGATGCAAAAATTCTGATTTCCACAGAGCAGGTTGATAATTTTATCCACGGAATTGCTGTTGAACAAGAGGTGGATATAAGGGCTAAGCGCGGTGCGTATTTTGTGAATGCAAGCTTTAATCTTCCGAAGGAAGCCCACAAAGAGTGGATGATAGTAGCTGAAGTAAACCGCGACAGCAGCGATGTTGCCAATCTGGACTTTTTCCTGAAAAAAACAACCAATATTGCTGAACTGATTAAAGCTGATATCCTTAAAGGAACCGAAAACCTGAAACAAATTGTTTCCAAAGCGGATGGAATACAGGTCAGTAATGAAGAATTGAACGTAGCACGGCATTTCTCGAATACCCTTTTCAATGTGATGAGGGGAGGGATTTTTACCAATAACTATCTTATTGATGTTTCTGATTTTAAGCTTTTTGCAAAGCAGATCAATAAGCAGGTTAGCTTAAAGCAAAAATCCTGGTTCGATCAGCTACCAGGCGAAATCAATTATCCGGATTTATTGAAACAAGCTGAAAATGCAGCGAATCCTGACTTGCAGCGGATTTGTTACGAATACTTGCCACTCACATTCAGTCGCAGGCATGGAGATCCAAGTCGTCCCTGGAACCAGTTTTCCATAGAAACAAAAAATGAAGACGGTTCAGTTAAATTGAATTACCAGGGCAACTGGAGGGATATTTTTCAGAATTGGGAAGCGTTAGGACTTTCGTTTCCTGAGTTTCTGGAAGGAATGATCAGCAAATTTTTAAATGCCAGTACTCCCGATGGATACAACCCTTACCGTATTACCCGCGAAGGCATCGACTGGGAATGTCCTGATCCGCATGATCCCTGGTCATACATCGGCTACTGGGGCGATCACCAGATTATTTACCTTCAGAAATTTCTCGAATTATCAAATGAGTTTCATCCGGGCCAACTGGATGAAATGCTCACAAATGAACTTTTTGCATTTGCCAATGTGCCTTACCGCATAAAACCATATACTGAAATAGTTAAAAATCCGAAAGATACCATTGTATTTGATTTTGAATTGAATGATAAAATCAAAGAACGGGTTAGGAATACAGGTGCTGACGGACGATTGTTAGTGGACCAAAAAGGTGATATTTACCGGGTTAACCTTACAGAGAAAATTCTGGTAACACTCCTGGCGAAGTTAAGCAACTTCATCCCCGAAGCAGGCATTTGGCTTAATACACAACGCCCCGAATGGAATGATGCCAACAATGCACTGGTAGGCAATGGCGTTTCTATGGTTACTTTGTACTACATGCGTCGCTTCCTCAAATTTTGGTCCGAAAAATTCCGGAAAACAAAAATTCAGGAAATCGCTGTTTCAGAAGAAGTAATAGCATTGTTTGACAATATCCATGCTCTTTTTGCTGAAAATACATACTTGCTCGAAACCGGGTTTTCAAATACCGATCGGCGGCGATTTGCCGATATTTTGGGCGAAGCAGGAAGTACCTACCGGGAGGCTATCTACTATAAATCCTTCTCAGGCAAAAGAAAAGCAGTTACTGTTAAAAACCTGCTTGATTTTGTGAACCTCAGTTTGCGATATATTGATCAATCCATTAAGGTAAACAAACGGGATGATGGCCTATACCATGCATACAACCTGGTTTCGGTTTCAGAGAATAGTATGGCTATCCGTCATTTGTACGAAATGCTTGAAGGACAGGTTGCTGTTTTAAGTTCCGGGTATCTTTCAGTGCAGGAAAGTCTTGATGTGCTTAACTCGCTAAAGTATAGTAAGTTGTTCCGCCGCGATCAATACAGTTATCTGCTTTATCCGGATAGGCAATTGCCTCGTTTCATTGAAAAAAATAATATCCCTTCGGGCAAAATACACGAATCAAAACTACTTTCGGAATTAATTTCAGCCAATGATTCTTCCATCTTGCGAAAGGACGATTTCGGAAATTATCATTTTAACGGGGCATTCCGCAATGTTGCCGTTCTGGAAAACGCACTAAATCAGTTGGATGCAGCCCGATATGCTCATCTGACTGACAACGAAAAAGATTTCATTCTTGATCTGTATGAACAGCTTTTCGATCATCAGTCATTTACGGGTCGCTCTGGAACATTTTATGGGTACGAAGGATTAGGAAGTATTTACTGGCATATGGTTTCAAAATTGTTGCTTGCATGCCAGGAGAGTTATTTCAGAGGTGTAATCGAAAACGCCGATCCTGTTGCTTTAGGCAAAATTAAGGATCATTATTACGAAATTAATGCTGGTATAGGTTTACATAAATCGCCCTTGTTGTACGGAGCATTCCCAACCGATGCATACTCACACACTCCGGGTAATGCAGGTGCACAGCAACCGGGTATGACCGGACAAGTGAAAGAAGACTTCCTCTCAAGAATGCACGAACTAGGTATTCATATCGAAGAAGGGGAAATTGTTTTCCGTTTGTCGTTGATTAATCCTGCCGAACTTTTAACTCAGGAAAGGGCTTTTGAGTATTATAATCTGCAAGGGGAATCAAAACAGATTAACCTAACTAAAGGGCAATTGGGATTTACTTTTTGCCAGGTTCCGGTTGTTTACACTTTGTGCACGACCAATCAGATTAATGTTTCCCTTGCTGATGGGAAAACAGTGGTTGTGACTGGTCAGGCGTTGAGCCAGGAACTGAGTAGTAAGGTTTTTCGCCGTACATCCGAAATTGTAAAAATTGAAGTTCAATTCTCCGGAATGATCTGAAAAAAGAATAACAATTAAAAAACTTGGTTTACAATTAAATTTAAAACATTTCAGTATGAATGAAATTGCATCGAAATTGTCGGTTAAGGAAAAAATCGGATACAGCCTGGGCGATACGGCTTCGCACTTTGTGTGGGATATGGTTGGTTTCTGGCTCTTGTTTTTTTACACCGATGTTTATGGAATCTCTGCAGCTGCTGCCGGTACCATTATGCTGGTTGCCCGTTTCTGGGATATGGCTATTGACCCCGTAATTGGCGTGGTATCGGACCGTACAAATACCCGCTGGGGCAAATTCAGGCCGTATATTCTTTTTGGTGCCATTCCATATGCCGTACTGGCCATACTTACATTTACAACTCCAAACCTGGGCGAGGTTGGCAAAATTGTTTATGCCGGAGCAACTTACGTGCTTTTAATGACGGCTTACGCGGCTATCAACCTGCCTTATTCGGCTTTGGGAGCTGTAATGACGGACGATACTTACGAACGTGCCGGGTTAAACACGTACCGGTTTATCGCCGGGTTCACCGGGCAATTTATTGTTACCGGGCTTGCACTTACCCTGGCTGAGTATTTTGGGGGAGGCGATAAGGCTCAGGGATTTCAGTACACGGTTTTCCTTTTTGCCGGATTAAGCCTGGTTTTCTTTTTTATCACCTTCAAAACCACCAGGGAACGGGTTCAACCGCCCAAGGAGCAGGAAAATTCGCTGAAGGAAGATATTAAAAACCTTTTCCGTAATAAAGCCTGGATCATACTGGCATTGGTGGGTATTATCTCGTTCATAATGTTCGCCATGCAAAATGCGGCTATTGCATACTATTTCAAGTATTACCTCGGTCGCGAAAATAATGTACAGCTATTTAACGTTATAGGTACTGTGGCGCTGATAGTTGCCCTGCCTTTATCCAAACCACTTGCCAAAAGGTTTGGGAATAAAAATGTGTTTATTGGCAGCTCCCTGATTTCCGGGTTATTTTTTATGCTGATTTATATTGCCGGTGTAAATGACCTCACTACCATCTACATCTTCAACATATTAGCTAAAATGGCATATGCCCCGGCTGTTCCGTTGCTTTGGACCATGATTGCCGATTCCGCCGATTACGGCGAATGGACAACCGGGCGCCGGGCAACAGGATTGTATTTTTCGGCGGCGGTATTTGCTCAAAAAGCAGGCTGGGGAATCGGGGCAGCCATTGCAGGCTGGATATTAGCAGTTTCCGGTTTTGTTGCCAATGCTGTTCAGAACAATACTGCCATTACCGGTATAAAATTGCTGGTTTCGGTAATTCCGGGTATTTTATACATGTCGTGCGCCTTGTTCATGATCTTTTATAAGATTGATTCAAAAACCACCACCCTGATGAAACAGGACCTGGATGCACGACGGGCTAAGCAACAGTAAATGGCAAATCCCCGAACTGAAGAAAGACAAACAATGTAACTCTTGATACCTCAAAACCATAACTAAACTTCATTATGAATAAGAAACGAAATGTGCTTAAATTGCTTGTATTACTGGTTTTAGTCCTGCTTTTTTCCTCAACGGAAATTATGGCGCAGGGATTAAAAGCCAGCGGGAAAAAAATTGTTGACGATAAGGGAAACGAGGTAATTTTAAGAGGTATGGGGCTGGGCGGCTGGATGTTGCAGGAGCCCTATATGCTTGATATGAGTGGCTTTGCCGGCACCCAATGGCAGATTAAAGAAAAAATTGAGACCTTAATCGGTACCATTAACACCGAGGCTTTTTACGATAAATGGCTTGCCAACCATTGTACCCGCCGTGATATCGATTCGCTGGCATCGTGGGGATTTAACTCTGTTCGATTGCCTATGCATTATAATCTATACACCTTACCTGTTGAGGATGAACCTGTTGATGGTGAAAACACCTGGCTCGACAGAGGGTTTGCCATGACGGATAGCCTGATAAGCTGGTGTAAGGCAAACCATATGTATGTGATCCTCGATTTGCATGCCGCTCCCGGCGGGCAAGGTAAAGATGCAGCCATCAGCGATGCTAACCCGGCAAAACCCACTTTATGGGAAAGTACAGCCAACAGGTTGAAAACCATTGCACTATGGCGGAAACTGGCTGAGCGTTATGCCAACGAACCCTGGGTTGGCGCTTACGACCTGATTAACGAGCCCAACTGGAGTTTTACTTCCGGTGGCAACCAGAATGGCTGTTCCGAAAATCAGAATGCACCCTTACGCCAGATGTACATCGATTTAACCAATGCCATCCGACAGGTCGACACCAAACACATGCTTATTATTGAAGGCAATTGCTGGGGAAACAATTACAATGGAATTTTCCCTTTGTGGGATAACAACATGGCGCTGAGTTTTCATAAATACTGGTCGAATAACGACCAGGGCTCCATTGCCGGGATAGTCGGCTTACGCAATACGTATAATGTACCTATCTGGCTGGGCGAATCGGGCGAAAATTCGAATGGTTGGTTTACGGATGCCATACAGTTGGTTGAAAATAACGGGATTGGTTGGGCATGGTGGCCCTTGAAAAAAATAGGATCGGTAGTTAACCCGCTTACTATTGTGAAAACCAACGATTACCAGGTGTTGCTGAATTACTGGAACAATGGAGGAACCGCGCCATCTGTAAGTTTTGCTGTAAATGCCCTGATGCAAATGGCTGAAAATCTGAAAATTCAGAATTGTATTTACCGCAAAGATGTTATCGATGCTATGTTCCGACAGGTAAAGAATACTGAAACCAAGCCTTATGCAAACCATAAAATTCCGGGCGTAATCCATGCTTCCGACTTCGACCTTGGGCGACCGGGTATTGCATATTCCGATACCGAATCATTCGATTACCATGTGAGCAGCGGAACTTATACCGCGTGGAATTCAGGCTGGATGTACCGCAACGATGGCGTCGACATTGCTGATACTAAGGATCCCGATCCTTCATCGAATGGCTATTATGTTGGATGGACTGCGGATAACGAATGGATGCAGTACACCGCAACGGTGGATTCAACGGCAGTTTACTCGGTAAATTTTCGCTTTGCCAGTCCAAGTGCAGGTACAAAAATCAGGTTACAGGTTAACGGTGCTGATGTTTCTTCAGCCATCACTTTGCCGGCCACCGGAGGATATCAAAGCTGGTCGACATATACGCTGAACGATATTATCATGAACAAAGGGACTCAAAAAATAAAGGTGTTATTCGAAAAGGCAGGAGCAAATTTCGGATACCTTAGTTTTACCCTTCAAAAAAAAACTGAAGACGTATCATTAATTGGCCTGTCGGCTCAAACCTTTGGCGAAACTGAGCTTATTTACCTGAACTGCAACAAATTTATCACCGATACAACCCTCAAAACAACCGGTTTCACATGCCTGGTAAATGGCAACAGCGTAAGCATCAGCAGTATAAAGCTAAATCCCGATAACAAGTCGCAGATAATTATTGGATTAAGTGAGCACATCGCGGATATTGACGAAATAAAGCTCAGCTATGCCAACGGTAAAGTAAGTGCTTTTGATGGTACTTTGCTCCAGAGTTTCACCAACCTTGCAGTTAAAAACAACCTCCCGGTTTTTACAAAAGTTCCGGGTAAAATAGAAGCCGAAGCTTTTTCCTTTAACCAGGGACTTGCTGTTGAGAAAACCACCGATGTGGGTGGCGGTTCCAATATAGGATACACCAATACAGGCGATTATCTCGATTACAGGGTTCGCGTGTTGAAATCGGCCAGGTTCTATATGGAGATGAGAGTAGCCTGTTTGAATGCTGCCGGCAGGGTCGAAATACAGCAGATAAGCACTACCGGAACTATAATAAATACAGTACAACTCAATGTACCGGTAACAGGTGGCTGGCAGGTTTGGCAAACGGTTGGCACAAATATTAATCTCACCGAAGGAGTCTGCACCATACGGATAAAAATTCTTCAACCTGAATTTAACATCAACTGGTTTAATTTTATTGAACCAGGAGTGGGGATCGAAGAAAGAGAAAGCCAGCTTTTCAGTGTGTATCCGAATCCCGCCTGCGATCAGTTATCCATACTGGTACCTGGTTTTGCCGGCGAGAAAAAAATATTTACCATCATTTCAGCAAACGGTGTAAGGGTTAAAAAAATAGAGGCTTCGGATAACGAAGAATCGAAAAGGGTATATATTGGTGATCTGCCCAGGGGTATTTATGTGGTCGAAATGCTGATGAATAACCGGGTTTCGCATCGCAAACTTGTGATTTATTAATGCAGAAATTACAAACATTTTCATGAGGTTTTCCGTCACAAAAAATGAAAAACAAAAAATGATGAACCATAAAACATACATTAACCATAGTTTTAAACAGGCAGTTGCTCTGGCCGGCTCACTGTTTTTAGCCAGCATTGTTTATGCCGGTAACACTGAAAGTGGCAATCTTCCTGCCAAACAAAAAAAACAGGCAGGACGCGATATTTCATACTGGATTACCAAACCCGATAAGTCGGCACTGCTTCAGAAACAGGCAGCCTTGTTGCATTTTTCGACGCCTGATAAAAATGTTCAGTCTATTGTTGTCGACGAAACCTCCCGCTACCAGGCAATGGATGGATTTGGCGCAGCGCTTACGGGTGGAAGTGCGCAACTGATAAATAACCTTCCCCCGGCTGAACGCGAAAAATTGCTCAGGGAGTTGTTTTTACTCAACGATGATGGGATCGGGATCAGTTATCTGCGAATCAGCATCGGGGCTTCCGACCTTGATGCCAGTGTTTTTTCGTACAATGATCTGCCCGAAGGCGAAACGGATGTCGATTTGAAACATTTCAGCCTCAATCCCGACAGGAAGGACCTGATACCGGTTTTAAAATCGATACTGAAACTGAACCCGGGCATCAAAATTATGGCATCGCCCTGGTCAGCGCCGGTTTGGATGAAAGATAACCGTAAATCGGTAGGAGGGAGCCTGTTACCTGAATATTACGGAGTGTATGCAAAATACATGGTTAGGTACATCAGCGACATGAAAGCCGAAGGAATCCCGATTGACGCCCTCACCATACAAAATGAACCTTTGTATGGCGGCAACAACCCAAGCATGGTGATGCAGGCTGACGCGCAGCGCGACTTCATCAGCAAACACCTGGGACCTGCTTTTAAAACTGCCGGAATTAAAACCAAAATAGTCCTCTACGATCATAACTGCGACCGTCCCGATTATGCTATTTCTATACTTTCCGATCCTGAGGCGGCACAATATGTTGACGGATCCGCATTTCATTTGTATGGGGGCGAAATTACGGCACTCACCACGGTTCACGATGCTTATCCTGCTAAAAATGTGTATTTTACCGAGCAATGGGTTGGCGGCCCCAGCAAATTTGCTGAGGATATGAAATGGTATGTCGAAAATATAATTGTCGGTGCACCCCGCAACTGGAGTAAAAATGTAATTGAGTGGAACCTGGCTTCGGATCCATCGTACAATCCGCATACACCGGGTGGCTGCACGCAATGTGAGGGGTTAATTACTATTGGTGGCAATGCTTCGGTAACGCGCAATGTAGCTTATTATACCATTGCGCATGCTTCAAAATTCGTACCCATGGGCTCGGTTCGCATTGCCAGCAACACACTCACAAACCTGCCGAATGTGGCTTATAAAACCCCCGATGGGAAAATTGTATTGATCGTGTTAAATACCTCAAAGCAAAACCAGGATTTCGAAATCGGTTTTGGAGGTAAATCGGCCCAGGCTACACTCCCAGCCGGGGCTGTTGCTACTTACACCTGGTAATCAAACATTTAATAGAATAGAACCAAACGCATAATGAAATCTAAAATTATAGGCTCTGCAATTTTCCTGGCAATCAGTATCCTCTTTTTTTCGTGCCAGAAAAACGCTGAACCCGACATGGTTGAAATCCAACTTCAGGATACCATTTCAATTACTGAAGGCACTTTACTCCAAAACAAACTCATCATTCCGGTGAAACTGAGCAAGGCTACCGATAAAATAGTCAGTTTTACATGGGCAACATCCGATCTTACTACACAGGCAGGCGAAGACTTCCTGGCCGTCAGTTCGGCAGTGTTTTCTGTTAACCCCGGTCAAACCACGGGTAATATTGAAATCTGGATCAATAATGATTCTCTTTTCGAACCGGATGAAACGTTCCAGGTTACGTTGAGCAATGCCAAAAATGCGGTATTAAAAACAAACCGGGTTACTGTGACCATAAAAAACGATGATGTTTTTAATCCAAACCCGGTTGCGACTGATGTTGCCTGCTGGCTTACCAAACCCGATAAATCTGCTTTGTTGCAGAAGCAAAGTGTTGGTTTAAACTTCTCGCTAACCCCAAACCAGTACCCGACAGTATTGGTTGATACCACCACCACTTACCAACAGATTGATGGCTTTGGCTTCGCCATGACGGGTGGAAGTGCATACCTGATCAATAACCTGGCATCTGACACACGCAGTACCTTATTGAACGAATTATTCGCACTCGACCAATCATCCATTGGCATTAGTTACCTGAGGGTTAGTATTGGAGCATCGGATCTGAGTTCAACGGTGTTTTCGTACGATGATATGCCATCCGGACAAACGGATATTAACCTGGATCATTTTAATCTCGGGCCCGACAAAGTTGATCTTATCCCGGTTTTAAAATCGGTACTTCAAATCAATCCGGGTATTAAAATCATGGGTTCGCCATGGTCGGCACCTGTGTGGATGA
>CAYNVK010000084.1:0-10176 GCA_964400395.1 uncultured Lentimicrobiaceae bacterium
TGACAAATAATGTTTATCCCTGGGGACACCACAGGCGATATAATTCGTATTCCGAATATTTCAGGCGCCAGTTTGGTACCCGGGTTCAGAAAGTAACCCTCGATGCCGGCTTTACCTGCCCCAACCGCGATGGCGCAAAAGGCACCGGTGGTTGTACGTATTGCAATAACGATGCTTTTAACCCATCGTACTGCCAGCCGCATAAAAGCATTACCCAACAAATAACCGAAGGCGTTGAATTTCACAAGGTACGATACCGCAGATCGAAAAATTACCTGGCCTATTTCCAGGCATTTTCAAATACTTACGCACCGCTCGACACCCTGAAATCCCTTTATAACGAAGCACTTGCGTTTCCCGGGGTAATCGGGTTGGTAATTGGTACCCGCCCCGACTGCATCGACGATGAAAAGCTTGAATACTTTGCCAGCCTGGCCGAAAAACATTATGTGATTATTGAATATGGCATTGAATCGTGCTATAACCGCACGCTGGAGCGGATAAACCGCGGGCACACCTACGAAGAGTCGGAAGCTGCCATCCGGAAAACTGCTTCGTACGGCATACATACCGGGGCGCATCTTATTTTCGGGCTGCAGGGCGAAACCGAAGCCGATATGCTGGCCGAAGCCGCTATTGTGTCGGAACTGCCGCTGGACACCATTAAATTCCACCAGTTGCAGATCATTAAAAATACGCGGATGGCCGATAATTTTGCGGCCGACCCGGCACAATTCAATTTATTTACCCTCGAAAACTATATTGATTTCATTGTCCGCTTCACCGAGCGGCTAAACCCTGCTTTTGTCATTGAGCGGTTTACCGGCGAGGCGCCTCCCCGCTTCCAGGCAGGTCTGGTATGGGGTGGATTGCGCAGCGACGAGGTTCAGGTGATGATTGAAAAAGAAATGGAAAAAAGGAATACCTGGCAGGGGAAGTGGTTTGAGATGACGGGGGACTGAGTTGTTTGGGCGGTTATTCAGTTGTTGAGGAGTGAGGTTGGGGAGTGGTTTTTTGAAGGATGAGTGGTCATCCAGTGGTCATTCGGTGGTTGAAGTTGGAGTAGGCAATGTGTAAAGTAGTAAATTGAGTGGTCATTCAATTGTTGAAGTTGGAGTTGGCTGTGTGTTAGGGAGTAGATTGAGTTGTCATTCAATGGTCATTTGGTGGTTGAGGGGTGAGATTTGAGTGTAATTTTTGAATACGGAGTATTTTTTTAGAAACAATTCTCAGCCGTTCACTACCAGCCGGTAGCCGATATTGTGAATATTTTCAATTTTAACTGTGGGGTCTGATTTTAGCAGCTTACGCAGGCGCGAAATAAAAACATCGAGGCTTCGGCTCGAGAAAAAATGATCATTTCCCCAAACATGGTTCAGGATATCATCGCGTTTCAGGATGGAACCAACATGTGTGTAAAGGTACGAGAGAAGTTCTGCTTCGCGGTGTGTGAGCGTGGTTTCGATGCTTCCATGCGTAAGCCGTAGTTCCGAAACCGAAAAAGTAAAGTTGCCGATGCGGCACATGCTCCCCTTTTGCATCCGCGATGGATCAACCAGGCTACGCTTGAGGAAAACTTCAATTTTCAGGATCAGCTCTTCAATGCTGAAAGGTTTGGTAATGTAATCATCAGCGCCCAGCTGCAGACCAAAGAGTTTATCGTCGAGGGTTGATTTGGCTGAGAGGAAAAGGATGGGCACAGCCTCATTTTTTTCACGGATTTTGCGTGCCAGCGTATAGCCATCAATCTTGGGAAGCATCACATCGAGGATGTAGAGATCGTACTCCCCGGTAATAATTTTTTCGTATGCTTTAATCCCATCGTCGCACGAATCAATGATATACCCGGCTCGTTCGAGGTTATCGCGGGTAACAAATGAAAGCGTTAGGTCATCCTCAACATATAAAATTCTGGCGTTCTTCATGCAATCGCTTATTTTACAGGTATTTCAAGTATAAAAGTTGCACCCGCTGCCGGCGCCGATTCAAGGGTTATTTTCCAGTGGTGTGCCTCGCAAATGCTTTTCACATAGAACAACCCAAGCCCGAATCCCTTCACATCGTGAATATTTGCTGTTGGCACCCGGTAAAATTTCTGAAAAATCCGTTTCTGGTGAGCGCGGTCAATGCCCGGTCCGTTATCGCTTACAACAACAATAACGCGGTTATCATTTTGCGTAGAAGTAAGCTTAATTTCAGGATTTTCGCCGGCATATTTCATGGCATTATCGAACAGGTTGTAAAAAATATTAGAAAGGTGCATGCGGTCGGCTTTTATCGTAATTGATCCCGGCGAAAGGGCAAGCGTGATTGCCAGCTTACCGCTGTTGTTTGCCAGGTAGTTTTGAGTTATCTGCCTGATGATTTCATGCAGATCGAGGGATTCTATACGCAGGTGAAAGCCGCTTTTCTCTATTCGGGCAATCTGCAGCACCTTGTCAACCTGGTCGTTGAGCCTGCTTACTTCACTCTTTATTACTGAGCCATAGGTAAGTATACGCGAAGGTTCCTTGATGGTATCGGGGTTGGAAATTACATCCGCTGCAATGGTAATGCTGGCAATCGGAGTTTTGAACTCATGGGTCATATTGTTGATAAAGTCGCGTTGCATCTCCGAAAGACGCTTCTGCTTCAGGATCACGAAAATGGAATAGGCAAAGAAAATAACCGAAATCAGCAAAATGCCTACCATAAAGAACCAGATGCTCATATCACCTACAATGGTATTATTAAGCAGCGGGAAATTGACCCCGAAATAATAATTGTAGCCACTGTACTTGGGCAGGCTTGCCGATAAGGCATCTTCTTTCACCTTTCCGTTAAAGAATACATAATTGCCGTATTCCATCACATCGGTTTCGCAGTTGTAAATGCCGTATTCGAAGTCGGTTTGTATGTTGTAGCGCTCAAATTCGGTTTTTAAGTAATGCTCCAGTATATTGGCATCGATATGCGAGTTTACATCCACCACAAAGTAGTTGGACGACAACTGCCTCACAGGGTTAGGTGTGGTAGGCGCGGTATGATTAAAATTGTAAATACGCGTGGCAACATTGCGCAGGCAAATGGTAACAGTTTGGGCAAACTGCTTTTCCTTGTTGCTCCATTCTTTTTTCATCAGGTAGAGCTGCACCGCAATTATTCCTATGATGGCTACCGCACCCAATAATACAACATACCTGATATGCTTAAACTTCATCAGCACACTTAATTTGAGAGATAAAAGTACAAGATTTTAGGGCAGGAAAAACAGACAGCGCAAACCTTCTGCCAATTTGATCATGCATGTAAATGCACGATGTACTTTGATATGAAACCTTTCCGGCACAGGGCCAATTTTAAAACTTTATTGAACCGGAAATAAGTTCCTGGTTTTTAGCATCATGAAATATAAATCAGCAATTTTCAAATAGCAGTTCCTGAAATTTTAAAAGGTTGGACACTCGAGCGCGTGATATCGTTTGTTGCTCATCGACTTGAGGAAAAGCCAGGCGATGGAAATTTCGTGGGCACCGCCCGATTTGTTGGTAAGGTTCGAAATGGTATAATCGTAACTGTAGCCAATCTTATAATTTTTAGCCTGAAAACCCAGCAGGGCAATGAGTGCATCCGGATTCCCGAAGTTATGACGCATCCAGAAACCCATTACAAATGGAAATTTGTTAATATACATTCCCATATTCAACTGCCTGAATTTGCCCTGTTGCACATAAATAAAATTGGGCGAAATAGAGAAGTTGCGGATATCCTCGCCATCCATCCCCTGCCGGAAATCGATCAGGATGCCCGAATGCACCGTCCAGCGCATGGGTACGCGGTTTGCATTGCCTTCGTAAAAAGCGATATCGGGCCGGGTGAGGTGATTTACGGCAACGCCAAAGTACAGACTCTCCTTATAACCGCCCAAAATACCGGCGCTGAAATCGAGGTTCCCGATGCTGAGTTTTTCGGGTACATATTCGCGTGTCGACTCAACACTCCCGGTACGTATGTCAATCTGGTCGCCAAAAACCAGCTTATTCCAATCCAGTTTATACTGCATGTAAGTAGCCTGTATTGCTGCATTTAACACAATATGACGTGTAGCCTGGGCACGATACGAATATATGCCGCTTCCGCAAAAACGATTGTAAATACCTCCGCCCATTACATCGGAGTTCACCATAACGCCTAGCCCGCCGGCTATTTTATCCACCTGCTGGTCCCACGATGCACTATAACTCACATAACCCTGCCTGATGCTTGGCCATTGGTTGCGATAGTTGAGGGTTATCCGCTGATCGAGTTTGGCACCTGCCAGGGCAGGATTCAGGTATAATGGATTTGCATAAAACTGCGAGTAGATCACATCCTGTGCCTGGCTCCGCAACATTGCGGCCAGCAAGATGAAAATCATGATTGTAGTCCTCTTCGTTTTCATGGCATTTCTTTATTTAATAAGCATTACATTACCGCTCTGAGGCGATTTCTGCAGGAATTTATAATTTTCGGGTGCTGAGAATATGATCGTCCAGGTATACACATCCTGAGGGCATTCGGCGCCTTTGTATCTTCCGTCCCAACCCTTCGAAATATCGCTGGTGCTGAAAACCTGCTCGCCCCATTTATTAAAAATGTACATCTGGAAGGTAACCGGAATATCAGGGTTGTACCTTGGCAGGAATTCGTCATTCACGCCATCGCCGTTTGGCGAAAATACGTTTGGCATCATAATGAGCAGCTCGCACTGTTTCAGCAGTACTGAATCACTGGCCTGGCAACCATTGTTATCGGTAACGGTAACCCAATACAGGCCTTCGGAAGTTGCCAGGTACTGAGGTTCGGCAGAGCCATCCTGCCAGGTGTACGATGCAAAACCGGCACCTGCATTCAGCATCACTTCTTTATCGGTACACAAAGTATCTTGCATATTAAGGGTCACGTGTGGGTTCGGGTACACCATGAGGTTCACTGATTGCGAAACATCGCAGGTGCTTCCGTCCGATGCGTGTACAACATATTCGCCGCCATCGCTGCTGCGTAGCAGGCCAAGGTCCCACTCTGCCCCGGCATGGGTTTCGCCCGAAGGACTGGTCCAGTTGTAATTTAAGTTATCACCGGTTAATGATCCGGCTATGAGTTTATGCGGGCTGCTTTCGCAATAAGCGCCGTTGCCAGCAGTATAAACCTGTGGCAGTGGCCTGATGTCAACAGAGCCCTGGGTATAAATAGCAGGAATTTCGTAGCCTGAGGCTGAATAAATCACGCACTTCAGTGCATCCCATTTAAGCGACGACTTACCGGCCGAAGCTCCCACAAAATTGAGCGACATCAGGTTATCCTGATTTACCAGGGTTAGCGTATCCTTGGCAGTAAAATTAATTTCGAGTACACCAGGAGTAACCAGCGTAGTTGAAAGCACACCTGTGGTAAGCAATGTATTGAGGTTCGAATACCCGTTAAAGGTTAGGATAGCAGGATCGAAAGCCAGTTGCACCGTAAATGAAGCTACCTGCTTAAACCCGGCAGCTTTCATCGGAACCTGAACAGGAACGGTAATACAATTCAGGGAGCTTCCTGCCAGCAGGTTTACCTGTCCGACAACGGTATTTAGTATACTGAATGGCGCCGTAACTATGCATCCGTTTTCGTTACGCACCCATGCGGTGTAGGTTCCCACCGATAATTTTCTGAAAGTTTCGGAAGTCTGCCAATCAACACCATTGAGTGAATATGCATTTTGGGCAGCTTCGTGGTCGGCGGTAATCACTACGTAACCGTTTGCAAGCCCATTGGTCGAAGGATGTGCAGCAACGTCAGTAATTTCAGGACTTTCAACTTTTATTGATAGTGTGGTTTGCAGCCCGCACTGACCCGGATCAGGGATAAATGTGTATATACTGGTACCTGTTACGGAAGTATTGATTACGGCAGGTATCCATTTACCGCTGATCCCGTTTGTTGAAATTGCCGGTAGTGCTGGTGCGGTACTGTTCAGGCAAAGAGGCCCGATCTGATCGAATGAAGGAATAATTTCATCTCGGATTTGTATTGTGAGTGATGATTCTACCGGTGGGCAGCTGCCTTCCCTGCCGAATCCATAGGCCTTCAGGGTAAAGGTTACCGAGCCAACTTTTATGTCGGCAGGTCCGAATGTATATTCCGGATGTAAGGATGTTGAATCGTTGAATTTTCCGTCGCCGTTGCTTATCCACAACAGGCTGCTGTATCCTGAAGCTGTGGCCCCCGAAAGAATTATCGGGTTGTTGTTGCAGCGCAGCATACCGGCACCTGCGTAGGCAACCGGCAGGTCGAATACTTTTATAGTACCCAGTTCAAGACTATCGCAACCATGTATGCTTGTTTGCAATGCCGATAAGGTATAATCGCCGGCTGTAACATTAAATATAATTGAAACTGTATCTGCGGTTTCGGGCAATGTAATTATATGTCCCGAAGGATCTGTGAGTGTCCAGGTGTAAGTCGACCCGGTTTCGCCGTCAATCCGATAATGACGTTCAGCACCCCGGCACACACTGTCAATCACATATCCCTGGCCGGCTGCCACGTAGGCAACGGCTAGTAATATGGTTAACAATATGAATCTGAGCCTGTTCATCTTATTTCTTTTTCTTGCTTATGGGGTCGTACTGGTATATGCGCGAACTACCCGGCCTTGCGTTAACGTTAAGGATCGTGGTATTCGAAATATTGGTATTGGTACTTACTGCATCGGTAACACTGATCACCTCGAAGGTGTATGTACCAGTTTTAGCCGGGCTTATAGGTATAACAGCCGGGCTCGATGCAATATGGCTTAAGGTGCTGTCGCTGGCGGTTCCATCGGGATTATGTACCCGGTAGGTGAAACTCCAGGGTGCAGTACCTGTAAAACTTACTACCAGGCTGGTGCTTTGCCCGGTACATATCGATGCCTGAGTAAGGCTTAATGATGCTGACGAAGGTGGAAGCTGAACATCAATTTTACCAATCTTGAAATTCATGCTGCAACCATTACGGTATGCGGTTACTTTATAAAAATAAGTTCCCGGTGAATAACATGTGATATGCACTGCCGGACCGGTGTTTACACCTCCGGCGAAAACGGCATCCGTGCTGTTACAGTTGCCTGCATCGGTTGCAAAATTGATAGCTGAAACATCTGAATATAATTCCCAGGTGTAGGTGTCGCCTGGTATTACTTGAACGCTGAGATCCACTGTCTGACCGGTATAAATCATATTCGTCTGGGCCATGGCAGGAGCCATAGTCAGAAGCAGCGGTATTGCTACCAGCAGCATACGAATAAGTTTATATAAAGGTCGTTTCACTCAGTTTACTTATTTAATAGGTATGTGTATTCATGTAGGAAGCGGGTACAATTTCCCTGGCCCGGGCAGGTAACAAGCCGCCAGGAAATATCCAGCCATTCAGAAGACCCTTTGCAGGTTGACTTCCGTTGATTATGGGGTCGGTTTCGAAATTAAAAACTGCATACATACCTCCTGGCTGACCCATCACAGGAGGTCCGGCCGTGATGCCGTTGCGCGGTTTGTAATAAAAAGTCTGCAAAACACCCGGCGGTTTCTGCTCAGTATTGTTCAAATCGCAGCAGCCGTTGCCGGGCGGCGAATTAAACCTGGGTGCAACAGGCGCTCCCCGTATATTGCCAGCCAATATTCCGGGCGGGCAATGGGATTTATACCTTTTATTTACCATTATTTTCTGTTTTTATATTCATACGTCCCGTTTTCACGGTCTGTGAAATATTGCCCGAAGGCTGTTTCATTTATATGAAACATTACACCTGTCAGGGTTTTAGAGAGATCTTACCATGCAAAAAAGCAAATGCTGTTCAGCGCAAAAACCTGAACAGTCCATCAGAAAATGCATTGCATTTCCATATTCAATTGCATTGTAAAAATCATTTAAACATAATACTTCCCGGCTGTATGCTCCTTTTGTAATCATTGCCAATCCAGCGTTACAGGATTTCAATGGTACAAACCGGGGCTTGCCGGCTTTTGCCATTTTACTTTTTCCAACCCTTGTATTCCCCCGACGGGTTCAAATCGCCGCCGGGGAAATTTCAGGTTTGAAAAAGCAGTTTTATTCCTTCAGAAATTAGTTTTTCTGAGGTAAGAATGGCGTTGCAGGATCACCGGTTACCGTTGGCCTTGCATTGAGAGTTTGCATTGCAATGTCCTCAAAACCGGCACCGGTTGCACAGGTTGCATCAACATCGCTGTTACTGGCCGAATCAACAGCTTCAACAGCCAGCGAAATGTTGTTATTGGCTAAACCTTCCCAACCATGGTTGTGAATGGTTACCCTTACATAGATAGAAACACCGTTAGCCGTGCTTGCTACCGAAGTGTTAACCGTTGTAGGACTGGTTGTTACAGAAGCACCTGTAAGACCGGTAGCCAACGAATTGGGATATGAACCTACGGTTACTCCCCAGTCGATATCAGCGGTTTGTGTGCCACTGAGCCCGGTAAGTTTAAAAGTTGGGGAATAAGAGCCGGTAAAGTTTGCGGCTACCACTTCAAAATACAGCGTGTTTACTCCATAGTCGATGGTAATGTTATTGTTTGCAGCATCCCACGACGATGAAGCTACATCAGCATAACACTGGCTTTCGGCAGCGTCGTAGCCCAGTGCTGTAGGAGTAGCACCGTGAGCCATGTTGGCAATATCAACGGTAAAGGCAACTTTGGGAACAATTTTCATCACCTTCATGTTGTTCGAACACGAACCGGCATATTCCATCACCATAAATAATGGATTAACCGCGGTAACGCCGCTCAGCCCTGCTGATGTCCAGGTTACAGTAGTTGATGAAGGAGAACTTGCGTTGCTGGCCGAAGTCATGTAGTTGGTTGCACCGGTGGCAATACTGGTTCCATCAGCATTAATAGGAGTAGCAACACGGGTTCCTGCGTTCATAAAAGTAGTCGACTTGGTGGCATACCAGTAAGTAGTACCATTGGCCGGGGCCATGGTTGCCTGGTAAGTGTAGGGCCGGCCTGCAACAGGGGCCATAGGATCAGTTAAATCGCAGGTAATTGGGCGTGGAGCTGTACCTGGTACTGCTTGTGCAAATGCATTCGACATGCCGAGTGCAAAAAATGCTACGAAAAGAATAAAAGCTTGCTTTTTCATTTTGTTTGATTTTTAATTATTGTTTTGATTTGTTTTATTAATCTGATACTTAGTTTAATTTTTGAACTTGATTTTTTTGAAATTGGTAAGCGTTGGTTTTTGGTTTATTTGAGTTGTTCGTGCTGCTGATGTGCAGCTGGTTTTCTTCGTTTTTTTTCATAGGCTTAAGTTTAAGTTTAACAGAGGTGATTGGGAGGCAAAAAGACCTGGATTTGCATTGTGCAAAGGGGGAGCTTCGCAAATGCTTGGCCCGGGAATATTTTGAGGCTGCTGCGGATTGTATTCCATCTGTAGCCGCTTAATTTCTTGATTGTATGTATTATAAGTGTTCATTTCAGTTAAGTTTTATAATTTCAGGCCTTGGGCTAATTGTGATTTTTGAGGTTTGGGGTGCAGATACATTGCCGTGACAGTCTACAACCCAGTAAGTAATGTGATGCTCTATGGATGAATTGGAGTTGCCCGGCAACACGATATCAGCACCATACGCTGAAGGCTGGCCTGTAAGGAAGGTTGCAGGTCCGGCCGGGATTGAAGTGCCATCGTGGAAATCGATACGCCACCTGATTTCGTAAGTGCACGATTGTGCACAATTATCGGCTACTGTTGCAGGGTTCAGGTTCAGATCTGTTGACCCTGAGGCCAGCACATAATAATCGGGCCGGTCGGGAACAATATCAGTAGTCGGTTCAAAGAAATCGGCTGTGATAATATTTTTAACGCAGTATACCAGGTCGGCAGGTTTAATGAATACGGGTATCTGGGTATCAGTAACTGTTATGGTTTGTGAACAGATGTCCGTGCCGGCAATGTTTGTGGCTGTCCAGGTAATAGTGGTGGTTCCCAGGTTGAAAGTATAATTTCCTACAGTCCCGGTACCCGATCCGGAGGTGGCACCACTCATTACCCAGCTGAAACTTACCGGGGCAGTACCATTGTTTAAAACCGGGAAACCAAGATTAAGCGTAGCTGTACATACATCGGTTTGGTTGCTGATGCTGATGTTAGCCGGGCAGCTGATCTGAGGCGCAA
>CAYNVK010000085.1:0-10011 GCA_964400395.1 uncultured Lentimicrobiaceae bacterium
GCCATTGGCAAAGAAATAGAAGCTGGCGTTGACGGTATTGTGATCGGGCATGGAACTGATACCCTGCATCATACCGCTGCAGCACTCACTTTTATGGTTCAAAATTCGCCGGTACCCATTGTGCTGGTAGGTTCACAGCGCTCGAGCGACAGGCCCAGTTCCGACGCCGCGCTTAACCTGATGCACGCCTGCACCGCTGCCGGGCATGGCGATATCGCCGAAGTAATGATTTGTATGTTTGGCCCGACCAGCGACGAGTATGGATTCCTGCACAAAGGCACCCGCGTACGTAAAATGCACTCGTCGTACCGCTCAACCTTCCGCACCATCGGCGATACGCCTATGGCCACCATCACCCGCAAGGGGCTTAAACCCATCAAGGAAACATATAACCATCGCCGCAAGGACCGGAACGTGACCATCCTCCCCTATTTCGAGGAAAAAGTTTCGATCGTGTACTATTATCCTAACATGCAGCCCGACATTATTGATTCGCTGGTTGAAAACGGGTATAAAGGCATAGTGATTGCCGGCACCGGGCTGGGCCATGTAAACAAACCCCTGTACCCTGCCATTGAGCGGGCAGCTAAGGCCGGCGTAGCCATTTACATGACCGTGCAAACGCTTTGGGGTTATGTGCATATGTTTGTGTACGACACCGGGCGCGACCTGATGGCAAAAGGCGTTGTGCCAGCCGAAAACATGCTTCCCGAAGTAGCCTACATCAAATTAGGCTGGGCCCTGGGGCAAACCAGCGACCTGGAAGAAGTGAAACGGATTATGCTCACACCTATTAACGATGAAATTACAGCCCGCGAGCCCTATAACGGATACCTGGTGTACCAGGGCGGGGTGCCTGAGGTTGAAGATTTTATCAGGAAAGTGCACAAGTAAAAACCTGGCTGGCATACAAGCCAGGGCAAAGGAGTGATGCTTTCAGCGGGAGGAATGCATCAGTTTTGATATAGCTTCTAACAGCTTTGCTTTGCTCACAGGTTTTACCATATATTCGTTACAACCTGCATCGAGGGCCGCCTGCTCGTCGTTGGATGAAATTAAACCCGACAACGCAATAACCGGCAAAACAGGCAGTTGTTCCCTTACTTTTCTTGTGGATTCCAGGCCATCCATACCCGGCATTTTCATGTCGGTAATCAGCAGGCTTATATTCGGAAACTCCCGGCACAGATCAACGGTTTCGAAACCATTGCGGGCGCGCAGCACTTTGAACGATGCCTTTTTGAGTACAATTTCGAGGTATTTGTAATTAGAATCATCGTCCTCGGCAACCACAACAAGGGGAAGCTCGCCATTTCCTTTAGCAGGGATTTCAACGAGGTCAGGCTTCATTCCCTCGGCAGGGATCGTAAACCAGAATGTTGATCCCTGGTTTACTTCCGATTTAACCCATAAGTCACCACCCAGCAGTTTTACAAATCCACGGGCAATGGAAAGTCCCAGGCCGGAACCTTCGTAGCCTCGGGAAATAGACAAATCGGCCTGCCTGAAAACATCAAAAATCACGGTAAGCAGTTCCTCCGAAATACCCGAACCGGTATCGCTGACCGAAAAAGTATGAAATCCGGGTTTTAGTTCATATCCAACGGTTATAGATCCTTTTTTGGTGAACTTTACTGCATTATCGGTGAGGTGATAAAATATTTTCGACAGCAGATCTTCGTCTGTACTGATTTCGATATTTCGCTCAGGAATATTAAATACGATATCAAGCCTGAGATTTCGCGATTCGCAGCTGGCTACAACATGTTTCCTGATTTTATCAATGAATTTACTGAGTAAAAATGATCGCTTATTTATTTCGGTGAGCCCCGAAACGATCATCGAAATATCCATGTACCCGTTGATGGTATTGATCAGCCTGGTGCTGCTTTTTTTGATCATGCGGCTGAATTCCATCCGGTCTTCGGCAGAACTGTCGGATTGGGCAATCATCTCGCTGAACCCGATGATTCCATTAAGGGGTGTGCGTAATTCGTGCGAAATATTGCGCAGAAAGGCCGATTTCAATTTATCGCTGGCTTCGGCTTTTTCCATTGCTTTCATCAGCGCATTCCGAACCTGCAGGCGTTCGGTAATATCGCGGAATACGCCCTGCAAAATATCTCTTCCGTTCAGCGTAATGTTATTCGAAAGAACTTCCACCGGTATTTCAGTACCATCAGCCCTTAATATCACGCTTTCAATCGGTAACTGATCTTCTTTGCGGATAGCAATTCCGACATGTTTCTCAAACGATTCGGTAGCAAACTCCTTGTGCCTGTCAGGATGCAATTGAGTTTGATGAAGTGTGCGGATTTTATTTAAGGAGTACCCCAGCATTGAACAAGCCACGGGGTTTGCATCAATGAGCATTCCTGTTTCGATATCGGCCAGTATGATTGCGTCGGGCGAGGCCTCGAAAAGTTGCCTGTAACGTTCTTCGCTTTCCTTCAAGGCATCTTCGAATTTTATTCGTTTGGTAATATCTTCCTTAACGCCCAGGTAATGAGAAACTACGCCCTCGGCATCTCGTATGGGAACTATCAGGGCGCTTTCCCAGAAAAGCTCGCCGGTTTTCTTACGGTTATGGAAAATGCCTTCCCATTTCTGACCTGATTTTATGGTAGCCCAAAGCGACTTGTATGTTTGGCGGGGCGTGTTTCCCGAAGCAAAAACCGAAGGGCTGCGGCCCAGCAGTTCCTCCGGAGCATAACCTGAAGTTTCGCAGCCGGCCGGATTTACATACTCCATCATACCATCCAGGTTGGTAATAATGATGGTGTTGGGGTTTTGCTGCACCACCGACGACAACTTATGAAGTTCCTTCTCCGACAATCGCCTTTGGGTAATATCCCGGCTCACACCCCGGTAACCCGCAAGTTCACCTGAGTTGGTATGTACCGGCACCCCGCTGGTTTCGAAATACAGGAAATGCCCGTCGCGGTGCATGTATTTATTTACCAGTGAATTAAAAGGCTTCGATTGCTTAACAATACTTTCGGAATTTGAAATGATATCGGCGATATTTTCGTGATAAATGAAATCAAACGGCGACTTGCCGATCACTTCTTCGGGCGGGTAACCCAGCAGGTTTGTAAATTGCGGACTCACATAGGTGTATTTCCCCTGCAGGTTGGTTTCCCAGATCATATCCGATGTAGATTCGACCAGCGATTTGAACTTGATTTCGCTTTCGCGCAACACTTCTTCGGCCTGCTTACGTTCAGTAATATCGTGTGCCATTGCAATACACACTTTTTCACCAAAATAAGTACCTTGCACAGCGCGCACTTCTTTCGGAAATATTTCGCCGTTCGAGCGTAGTCCCCAGAATTCGAACTGTTGTGGTTCGCCTTCAAAAACACGCGCTATCATGCCGGAAACCGCATCAAGATCGTTTTTACCGGGAGCTGAAACAAATAAAGGGGATTTCCCGATCAGGACTTCGCGTGGGTAACCATACATTTTTACGGCACCTTCGTTTACATCCAGAAATATCCCTTCCCTGTTTTGAATGTAAATGGCATCGGTAACATTATTAAAGAGCTCGCGGTAGCTGTTCTCGTTTTCAAGCAGGGCCCGACTGGCGAGTTTACCGGCCGAAATATCATTAAATGAAAATATTGCGTCAACAGGTTTACCCGTCATATCACTTA
This sequence comes from uncultured Lentimicrobiaceae bacterium, assembly GCA_964400395.1. Classification (GTDB taxonomy): domain Bacteria; phylum Bacteroidota; class Bacteroidia; order Bacteroidales; family UBA4417; genus UBA4417. The sequence continues at coordinate 3,657 of CAYNVK010000085.1, forward strand.
CCAGGTTGGCCCTTACCTCAACTTCAAAATTCTTGCCCTGGCTGTTAACGGCTGTCATTTCACCAACCCAGTTGGAATGCATCTGCAGTTTCGGAATCAGATCATGATTTTCAGCTTCCGGTTTCCAGAATGTATGGATGGTTTTCCCCAAAACATCACCCGGAAAAGCAATATCCCACAGTTTATAAAATGAAGGATTAACGTAGGTTATAATACCTTGCAGGTTGGTAATAGCAATGGCATTAATAGAGGATTCGATGGCCAGGTGCTTTACCAGTATTGCTTCTTCAGCTTTTTTACGCTGCGAAATGTCGGACCAGATACAATGAGTTTGTTTAAAAGCTCCGTTTTCGTGGTGCTCAATAACACCATCGAAGGTAACATACACAACAGAGCCATCTTTACATACCATCTCAAATTCAAAACCACTGATACGCCCGGTTTTTTTGAAATAAGGAAATCGTTTTTCGACCAGCGCAGCCGATTCGGCGGTCATAAACTCGGTAAAATGATGCCCGATAACTTCTTCTCTCGTATATCCCAGCTTATGAAGCCACGATGGATTTACATCCAGGAAACGTGCATTTTCGTCGAGCGACTGGTAATTTACAGGTGCATCCTGGTATATTTTCCGGTAATAATTTTCATTTTTTATTACCTCAGCTAATGATTGGGAATGGTTCAGCTTTTCTGCCTCAAAAGCTGCCTCGAGTTTGGCAAAAGCCAGCCTGGCTTCATCAAGCTCTTTTAAGAGTTTATCGATGGTCTGCTGCTGGTTTTCTGATTCGTTTCCCATTGAAAATGTTGCTATTATCCGGCAATTTTTAATGTAAAATAAAAGGTGCTTCCTTTTCCTTCTTCGCTCTCAACCCAGATGTTTCCACCGTGTTTTTCAACAAATTCCTTGCACAGGATCAAACCCAGGCCGGTAGATACTTCACCTTCGGTGCCTTTGGTTTTATTGTTGGTATCGATACGGAATATTTTTTGGATCAAATCTGCAGCAATTCCAATACCCGTATCTTTAACAGCTATGGTTACAAAATGTTCTCCGGAGGGGATAGCTGAAATATGCACTTTCCCTTCCCTGTGTGTAAACTTTACGGCATTGGTAAGCAGGTTACGGACGATGGTCATCAGCATGTGAATATCGGCAACCACCTCAAGGTCGGCAGGCACATCAACCGATACTTCAATGTCTTTAAGCTGTGCACTGTGAGTAATCACTTCCAGGCAACTTTCAATCAAAGGTAGCAGGGTTGTGTTGCGGGGTTCGAACTGTGTAATTTCGCGGTGAAGCATCGACCATTCGAGCAGGTTTTCGAGCAGCTGGTACAGGTTAAGCGCTGAACCACGCATCAGGCTTATGATCGACCTGAGTTCTTTCTCGGGCAATGTATCAAATTCCTCGTCGAGTATTTCGGTAAAACCCAGAAACGATGTAAACGGGCTACGGAGATCGTGGGCTATAATGGAGAAAAATTTATCCTTACTGTTGTTGATGGCCTGCAAATCTTCGGCATTTTTCTGGAGCTGATCTTCAAATCGTTTTTGCTCCGTCATATCGATGATAATGCCCCTGGTGCCAATACATTTTTTATTTACGACAACCGGAACTGTATGGATTGATATCGGGAAAGTGTTCCCGGATTTAGTAATTCCGGTCATAAGTGCCCTGTCGGCGCGTTTATATTCGTGCACGGCTTCAATATGCAGATGCATATCATCGCGGCTTTCGGGAGCAGCCAGCTGATCGAGCAGCAAATAGGTATTCAGATCCTGTGGCATGTAGCCAAATAGCCTGAAACCGGTATCATTCAGGTAAATAATTTTCCCGCTGAAATCGGCTTCGTAAATCGTTTCGGGAAGCAGTTCAACCAGGTCGTGATAGCGTTGTTTGCTTTCAATCAGATCCTGTTCTACCAGCTTGCGTTCAGCAATTTCATTTTGCAGTCCGGCATTATGTAGCCGCTGCACCCTGTACCTGATGATACCGAAAATGATCAGGCTGGCAGCAATGAGGGATAACAAGAGGAACCACCAGGTAAGGTAAAAGGGAGGTTTTATGGTGATGGTTTCTGAACGTGCTACCTGGCTCCAGGCACCTGAGAAATTTTTAGCCATCACGCAAAGTGTATATTTGCCGGGCTTTAACCCTATATATTTCACATTGTCGAGCATTGGCTGCGAAATTTGCTGCCAGTCCTGGTCGAAACCTTCGAGCTTGTATTTGTACTCAATCAGGTCCTCGTTAATAAATGATATGCCCCTGAAATGAAATACCAGGGTGTTGCTTGCGTTTTTAAGCGAATTTTCGCGGTTCAAAGGATACCGGATTCCCTTGCTGTCCTCGGCATACAGCAGTTTAATTTCAGGCACTGATATAACAGCGTTGTTGTAGCCGGGCTCGAAACAGGTGAGGCCGCGATCGGTTCCAATCCACACCCGGCCTTTGGAGTCGGACATCCCGGCAGCACGGTTTGTTTCCCATCCGGCCAAGCCGTTGTAAATATTAAAAACCTCCAGGTTGTCCCGGGTATCCCATTTGTAAACGCCTGTATTGGATCCAAACCAGAAATTATCATCACTATCCTGAAAAATAAAAAACACAGGTGTATTTATTTCAATATCGTGATAACGGAATTTTTCCATCAGGCCGTTTTTAATAACATACAACCCGTTATTGCAGCCAACATATTGAACACCACTTTTGCTTTTATAATAGGAATATACGTTTTCTGTCTTATGTCCTTCAGCCGCAGGTACTCTTTCAACTTTATCCTTCACGATATGCCACAGGCCATTGGAGCCGGTTACATAAATGCCATCTTTATCGTCGGAAAAAATTTTCCGGATTACATTACTAGGGATTGAATAAAACGGGTATTGAAAAAGTTCTTTATTCCTGATATACAGGAGCACAGTGTCAGCACCCACCCATATTCTGCCATTCCTGTCCTGATGAACCACATTGGTTACCGGGTATTTATCAGAGCTGTACCAATTTATGTTTAAATCGGGTTTAAGTTCTCCGATGCCCCGGCTGATTGAAGCAAACCATATATTCCCTTCCCGGTCCTTCATCATATCGCCTACCCGCCGGGTGTTTAATTTCCGATCAGGAAACTCAATTACTTTAAAGGTGTTGTTAGGGCTGAGTATTGATAACCCGTTGTTATGCCCGAGCACAATTTTTCCATCATTGGTTTCGGCAATGGCGGTAACCTCATCTTCAAGCATTCCATTCTTCCTGAAGTAATTGATCACTTTCAGGTTATTGATTTTGTTGATACCGCGGGTGTCGGTAATCCATACGTTTTGCTCCCTGTCGATGAAAACTGAAGTTGCACCATGCGAGGAAAATCCATTGTCGAACATAAGCGGAACCGGGATATCACTTTTGTTCGAGATGTAATATTTGGCCCAGATGTTGCCAAAAAACACATTTCCGTTGTGGTCGGAATTTACATACGAATAGTAAAAAATGGATGGATGAGGCAGTTTAAATTTATCAGTAACCTTCCTGAACGTGTTTTGCTGAATGTAACCCAGCCAGTTTTCGGTAAGCACCCACAGCTTTTCATTTTTTGTGTTCCGGTCGCCAAAATTTATGGCTATTATATCAGTGCCAAAAGGTTTTACAAGGTCTGTCAGGCTCCAGTCCTGTTTGCTTCCGTTCACAATACAAATACCAACCCTGGTCGATAGAAAAAACTCCTGGTTTTTTGCCACAACGGAATACACGTAATTTAATGCCGGGTTTGGTGAAATACTAAAATGTGACCAGGTGTTATTTTCCCAGATGAAATAACCATTGAAGCTTCCTACGCAAATAACCGGTTTGTTGTTTTTGTACAACACATCGAACGAGTTCATCAGGTAATTGCGTTCCTCCCTGGGTGGCGGGCTTATTTTCCCCCACTTGTTACCATCCCTGAAAACAATAGTGTCAAGAATGTTATCAGGCATAGCCCATAATATTCCCCGGGCATCTATTTTAACCTTTCGGTAAAACTGGTATGGAAGCCCGTCCTTCAGATCGTAATTGGTAAACCGGAAACCGTCGTATTTGGAAATTCCATAGCTGGTTGCAAACCACATTATACCATCATTGTCCTGACAGGCATCGTTAATATTACGTGTCGGCAGGCCCTCCTTGAGGGCATATGACTTTACAAAAAATTGCTGAGCCAGGCTGTTTTTGAAAAACAACAACAGAAGAAATGAAATAAAAATAAATTTGTTACTACTGCCTTTCATTCGTTAATTTCATTTCAGCATGAAGAAAAAATATTTATAAAAAAGTTGATTTCACACCCCGCAATTCGTGTGCTAAACCGTAAGATAATAACGCACAACCACCAGTTTTAGTACGTTAACAAGTTATTTATAAGTTAGGCAAATAAATTTGCCAGTTAGGTAAAACATTTCGCATGAAAACGAGCTACTGATCAGCAAATGGATACCTCTGCAGATTGTAAAACATGCCCCATTATTCATGAAATTACAAATATAAAGATTATCTGCGATTGAAGCCGTTCCAACAATTAATTATTTCGGCCATTACGAGCTTCCGCACAATCAAAAAGTTAAAATCCACGGCGTATTGCATTTCGCTTACGCACAGTCAGGCACCTGTATACTGCGATTACAAAACCGACTTTTCGCTTAAACATTTAGCATTTAGAATAAGATAAGTATCGGGAAACATTAATAAACAGTTCTTTTATTTAATGTACCCACCCCAACCCTCCCTAAAAATAGGGAGGGGGTTGGATTGTGCTAATTTATCAGATTGTAGTTCCGTTCGTTAAAATCTGCCTCCCCTAATTTAGGGGAGGTGCCGACAGGCGGAGGGGTACATTCTGTTTACCAAATAATTACTTATTAATGATTCCCTATAGTCAATTAAAATAATATTGCAAACGAAGCAGGCTGAAAGCTACAGTAGCCTGGCGAACATATTTTTGCGGAGTTTTGAACAAGCCGGGTACAATAATCGGTCAATTACTGACAAATACTTATCTTTGCCTCCGATAAAAAAGCAAAGGCATGATTCTCTTTTTTCGTAAGGACAAAACGGTGTACGCAGTGCATCAGCAAACAGGTATTAACCGCAACGATGTCCCGAAGCTGGAATGGCTTTTTGGCGATGCCCGGCAAATGAGCGAAAGCAACATAGCCGGGTTTTTTGTTGGCCCCCGACGTGAAATGATTACGCCCTGGAGTACCAACGCCGTTGAAATTACCCAGAATATGGGTATTGAAGGCATTGTTCGCATCGAAGAATTTACCGAAGTTGCCGGTAACGACGCGCTGTACGATCATATGCTGCAGCGGCTTTACACCAACCTCAACCAGGATTTGTTCACCATCGTGAAACAACCCGATCCGATTATCGAAATTGAGGATATTGCCGATTATAATAAAAAAGAAGGACTTGCACTCAGCCCCGAAGAAATTGAATACCTGAACGAAGTAAGCATAAAGCTGGGCCGAAAACTTACGGATAGCGAGGTATTCGGTTTCTCGCAGGTAAATTCGGAGCACTGCAGGCATAAAATTTTTAATGGCACTTTCGTGATTGATGGTGAGGAAAAGCCGGAAACGCTATTCCAGATGATTAAGAAAACATCCAATGCACATCATGGCCGGATTGTATCAGCTTACAGCGACAATGTAGCTTTTATCGAAGGCCCGGTTGCCGAACAGTTTGCGCCAGCCACCCAGGATAAACCTGATTATTTCGAAACCCGGGATATTGAAACCGTAATTTCGCTGAAAGCAGAAACACATAATTTCCCCACCACGGTTGAACCTTTTAACGGGGCTGCAACCGGATCGGGCGGTGAAATCCGCGACCGCATGGCCGGTGGCAAAGGATCCATGCCTATTGCCGGTACAGCGGTGTATATGACATCGTACCCACGCACAGCAAACGACCGGATGTGGGAAACCGAAAACGAACCCAGGCCCTGGCTGTACCAGACACCGGAGGAAATCCTGATAAAAGCCTCGAACGGAGCCAGCGATTTTGGAAACAAATTCGGGCAACCGCTCATTTGCGGATCGGTACTCACTTTTGAACATACCGAGAACAATAAGCAGTACGGTTACGATAAAGTAATTATGCAGGCCGGCGGTATCGGGTACGCGCGCCGCAGCGATAGCCTGAAAGGACATCCGCAGCCGGGCGACAATGTAATTGTGATGGGTGGCGATAACTACCGGATCGGCATGGGTGGCGGGGCAGTTTCGTCAGTGGCTAGCGGCGAATACCACAGTGGCATCGAGCTCAATGCCATACAGCGTTCAAATCCTGAAATGCAGAAACGTGTTTACAATGCCATCAGGG
>CAYNVK010000086.1:0-2850 GCA_964400395.1 uncultured Lentimicrobiaceae bacterium
AATTTAATAGCTGCTTCCAACAAAAGCTAAAGCAATTGCGGGGTTTGCGTGTTGGTTGAAACATTTGAATCTTAACCTAAAATTGTGCTGATCGACAGTTTTGTGCCCCATACCCGCCACTAATCTTTAGCGTAATCACAAATACAATTATCGGATAAACAAATAGAATTATGAAGCCTTTACTGACCATCGCAATTTTAATATTGATAGTGAATGTCTTGTATGGACAGGCATCGAAGTGGGATCCGGCTAAACCAGGCACATGGCGGTTGGAAAACCATTTACCAGACAAAAGCTATAAGACAAGGAACATAACACTGAGCGCCACTGATAATATCGCATTTAAACAAAATATTTCAACGCTTGCTGAATGGTTCAGGCAAAACAACCGTATGCTGAAAACGCCTACCGGCTATGACCTTCGCGCTCTTGTAACATGGGTTTGGAGCGATTATTCAACCATTATGGATTATGACTACGCCATACCCTGTGAGATGGGCTTTTTGTTTGAATTATTTTATTCGGACGGCAGCAAATGGAAGGTTGAACCACCACAATACAACTTCGACATCAATGCTACCTATGGTGGTATTGATGGCTTATTTTTTACGCCCGAATCCATCGTTGACGATGGTTCCAGGTATGATCAATCGTTCTCGGGAAAAGTCGATAAAGCCCTGAATAATCTACGGCAGTATTTCAGGGTATATCCGCTTAAAGAGAGTCCACATCCGGGCGTAGATATTTACCAGGCATACAGGGATGGCTGGCAACAGAATGGAAAGCAAAGAATAGTAGTATATAATCCTGAAAGACCCCCATATTGGATTCCTGTAACCGTTAGCGAAATGGCTGATGCTCACCTGGCCTATTATTCGCTTTTTCAAAAAAAAGAAATTGACAGGATGTTGCTGGAACAGTTGAAACAGGAAATAGCTGAATTAACACCCGAAGAATTGGCAGCACCAGCCTATGCCGGGCACAATTCGCATTTTGTATTGCAAGTGAACGGCACCCGTCAAGGCTATCAAATCATGCGTTTCAATCCGGCCTATTGGGACCGGTCGCTTCCTCCCTCAGCTATCCAGTTTATGGCTTTTTTCAACGAAAATTTAACAGAAGACGAAATGGCTGATCAGGAAAAAAGAAGTTACCCCAATTTCCCACAACTATTTGTGAATGAAATAAAGTGGGATAAAATCGCCACCCTTATCATGAAGAAAAAATAAAGAGTCAGCTGTGAGCCACAAAAAATCAGGTTCTGATTCCTAAGACTGATTTATCCTTTATCACTAATCACACCCGGACTGGATTTATAATCGTTGGCGAAGGCTGCGCTTCCATTTCATGGAGTAAAACAATATAGATGATCGCCTGATATTAATTATCTTTGTAAAAAAAATCCCGATGAAGTTACTTTTGGAAATACCAGATGATAAAGCTGCTTTTTTTATGGAATTGCTTAAAAGTTTTTCGTTTGTAAAAGCCAAACCAATTTCTCCAGCTAAGGCACAGCTATTCCTGGAACTAAAAGAGGCCATTGATAATCTGAACCTGGTGAAGGAAGGCAAAATAAAGGCCCGGCCTGCTAAAGAATTATTGCATGAGTTATAATGTTTTCACAATTCCTCCCTTCGACAGGCAGCTTAAGAGATTGGTCAAAAAATTTCCTTCGCTTAAAGCTGAATACGCAAATTTAATTGAGGAATTGGAAGACAATCCTGAAAAAGGGGTTGCTTTGAATAACAGCTGTTATAAAATCCGCCTGGCGATTGCCAGTAAAGGTAAAGGCAAATCGGGTGGTGCAAGAGTCATTACTCATGTTCAGGTAATTGAAAATTCCGTTTACCTTCTTTGCATTTACGATAAATCTGAAAAAGCCGATGTTACGGATAAAGAATTGAACTATTTTTTGGGTATGATTGATTAGAATTTTTCTCTAATAAATTATCTCTTTTTCATTTCTTTTTCTTCGCACAACCACTCACTCAGTATAAAAACAAAAGACCTGCCGGTTTTAAGTGGCAGGTCTTTTTTTAGTCAGGAGTAATCCTAGTATTCGTCGGGCAGTTGTTTGAGTTGGGTTCTTGTAAAAACGGGGCCATCCTTGCACACGAACACCTTGCCCACATTGCAGCGGCCGCACTTGCCAAGCCCGCATTTCATGCGATTTTCTAGGGTGGTGTATACGTTATCATCCGTAAATCCATATTTTTCCAGTACAGGGAAAGTAAACTTAATCATCACAGGCGGGCCGCAAACAATAGCAATGGTGTTTTCGCTTACCGGCTGCATGCGGTCGAGTATGGTAGGCACAAATCCCACGTCGCCTTTCCAGTCGGGAGTTTCGCCTCCGGGGTCAACGGTGGTAACCAGGTTTACATCGGGGCGTTCCTTCCATTCGGCCAGTTCGTGTTTATACACCAGGTCGCCCACGGTACGGGCGCCATACAGGATGGTAATATCCTTAAAATTCTCACGCTGATCGAGGCACGACCAGATCACGCTGCGCATAGGCGGCAAGGCTATGCCACCGGCAATAAACAGCAGGTTTTTGCCTTTCCAGTCCTCGATGGGGAAAATATTCCCGTAAGGTCCGCGGAAGCCAATGGTATCGCCTTCGTTAAGGCTGGCCAGCTCGGTAGTAACCCTGCCCGCTTCGCGGAAGGTGCATTCGATATATCCTTTACGTGTATGGGGCGAAGCTACACAAAAGGTAACTTCTCCTTCGCCAAAAACGGAGTACTCGCCAAACTGGCCCGTGTGAAAGCTGAAATTGTTGCCTTCGTTTTCGTCCGTAAATTTCAACCGGAATGTTTTTACACCAGGTGCCTCCTCGGTGATCTTTTC
>CAYNVK010000086.1:2950-9904 GCA_964400395.1 uncultured Lentimicrobiaceae bacterium
CCGTAAATTTCAACCGGAATGTTTTTACACCAGGTGCCTCCTCGGTGATCTTTTCGATCTGCATCAGGTAAGGCTGGTATATATTCTGTTGGTCCATAATTTTTGTACTGATTATCTTGTTTTGGTGCTGGGTGATGAGTGCTATGTGCTTAGTGCTATGTGCTTAGTGCTATGTGCTGGGTGCTTAGTGCTGAGTGCTGAGTGCTGAGTGCTGGGTGCTATGTGCTGTGTGCTGAGTGCTATGTGCTTAGTGCTATGTGCTTAGTGCTTAGTGCTGAGTGCTGGGTGATGAGTGCTGTGTGACTGGTGCTTAATGCTTAGTGCTTGATGCTGAGTATCATTCGTATCTTTTCACTTTTCACTTTCCACTTTTCGCTATTCACTGTTATTGTGAGTGCAACGAAGCAACACTATTCATTCTTCACTATGCACTATGCACAGTGCACTATGCACTAATTTCAACCTGTTTATCTATTGCTGTCAAATGTTCCTTAATATTCATATCCACCGGGCAGGCTCTTGAGCAGCGGCCGCAACCTTCGCATCCAACTACATGAAGCTGCTCGGGCATATAGGCAAACTTGTGCATGATACGCTGACGCCAGCGCTGGCTTTGCACTTCGCGCGGATTATGTCCGGAGGTGTGCAGGGTGAAGAGTGAAAATCCGCATGAATCCCACAGCCGCAACCGCACTCCCTTTTTGGTATTCTGCTCATCCTGAAAATCGAAACAGGCGCAGGTAGGGCAAACAAAGGCACAGGCCCCGCAGCCGATACAGCGCAGCGATTGCTCCAGCCATAAGGCAGCGTTGTTGAACGAAGCCGTAGTTTTTTCAACCACCGAATTCATATCAAAAACCACTTTTACCTCGGCCAGGAATTTGTTTTTATCGATATCACCTTTTACTTCACTTAAAAGTTCAGCAAACAGCGTTGCAAGCTTTGCTCCTTTTTCGGTAAGAATTTCGACCAGTATCTCCTCTTTGCTGATGGCAGTAAACTGCATGTCACTACCGGCAGTATTTCCCGGGCCACCACCCACCGAAGTACAGAAACAATACTCATCGGCTACGGGGCACGAAAATGAAATTATGGTGGTTTTCTCCTTTTTCTTCAGGTAGAACTCATCCCTGGGTGTGTCGCCAAAAATGGCATCCAGCGATTTAAAACCTGATGCATCGCAGGGCCGTACCCCAAAAAGGATGGTCTCAGGATAAATATCCGGATTAACCGGTACCTGCTGAACTGCATTTTTCCCAAGGGTGTAGTCAATCACTTTTTCCACCTTCGGGAAAGCGGCCTTTTTAGCCGACTGTGTCGAAAGCAGTACATCAAGAGCAATGGCATCAAGGGTTTCGACCTGCTCTATTTCTACAACCTTGTTCTTACGAACCGGTGCCAGCACAGGGTACCCCTGGGCACGAAACCGTTCAACCAGTTTCGACAGGTCGTTATATTTCAGTATTTTCAGTTCTTTCTCCATAGGTCAGATAATGAAGTTCTCCTTATCGTCGGGTTTATAAGTTGACAGTGCGTAAACGGCATCCGCTTTCATGCCCGCGGTTGCGCCAAAGGTGTTTTTAATGGGGGCGATAAGCTGGTAGGTTAACAGGTTGAGCGGAATATCCATGGGGCAGGCATTGGCACATTCGCCGCAGTTTACACACCGCCCGGCAAGATGCATGGCCCGCATCAGGTGGTAATCGAGGTTACCGCGCTCGTGGCTGGCAACGGGGATCCACTGCGGCTGGTTTACATCGGTGGTACAGCGGAGGCAGTAGCACATGGGGCAGGCAGCACGGCAGGCGTAACATTTAATGCATTTATCGAACTCCTTGTTCCAGAAAAGCCATCGTTCCTGAACGCTCATGGCTTCAAGCCGGGCAATCATTTCCTGCTCTTCCGATTTAATGCCAACCTCTGTGGTTTCCAGATATGCTTCGATGGAAGCGAAAGAGTTAAATTCAGTGAATGACCCATCGGCATTTGCAAACAGCACATACACTTCGCCATCTTTCACCTGGAATTCGGATGCCAGCTGCATGATGCTCCTTAAAGCGGCAACATTAGCCAGTATACCCAGTTTGCCAAGTTTTTTAACTTCGTGTTTCAGCAGGTATCCGGCCAGGTTTTGGGTACACGAAGCAGTATAAACCAGCTTTGCGGCCTGTTCGGCAGTGCGGGGAAACGCAGCCCTGATGCGATCAGCAGAGCCTTTTTCGTACCCGATAAAAACATCAATGGTTTTATCGTTGAGTAACTGTGTTACCTTATTAATAAGTTCACTCATTGGTTATTCCCTCCTCATTAAATAGCGTGGAAACAGCGATTTTTTTATAGTTTTCGTTGGGGCCCATTTCCTTGATTTTTTTCACGGTATTATTCACCACATCGGCCCATTTGAATCCTTCGGCAGCCGATACCCAGCTAAACTGTATACGTTCGGTTTCGATGCCGGTGAAATTCAACAGGTTCCGGAAAACGATCCAGCGCCTGCGCGCATGGAAATTGCCTGTGCTGTAGTGGCAATCGTTCGGGTGGCAGCCCGAAACAATTATTCCGTCGGCCCCGTTTTCGAATGCTTTCATCAGGATCATAAAGTCAATACGACCGGTACATGGGAAACGGATAATTTTAACGTTGGCTGAGTATTTGGTACGGCTTGTCCCTGTAAGGTCGGCACCGGCATAGGTGCACCAGTTACATACAAATGCCACAATTTTGGGTTCAAATTCCTGCATGCTGTTTATGTTGGACTTTGTTTATAGTTTTAGTTCGGTTTTATATTGATAGGACTCAGAAGACAGAAGTCAGAAGACAGAAGTCAGGGGACGGAAGTCAGGATAGCTTTACGGTAGGCTTCAATCAGCTTACTAACTTCTTCTGCTTTTTCATCCAAACCCTTGTTTTCACCATATCTTAAGTCATTTGCCAAGATTAAATAATACCTGCATTCTTCGAGAGAACCTTGAGCAATGTTTAAGAACCGGATTTTATCCATCTTACCAGTTTTCTTAAATCCTTCAGCAATATTTGCAGCAACTGAAATGACTGCTCTACGCATCTGGGAAGTTAGGCCATACATCTCTTTTCCAGGAAATGCTTCACTAAATTGATAAATCGACAAGACAAACTGATGTGCCTTTTGCCAAACAATGAGATCCTGAAAACTTTTTGCTGGCATCATTTTCATATCAATTTCAAAGCAATTGCTAACTGCATCCAAATTTTCTATTAATTCTGTTCTCTTAATTCTGTATTCTGAATTCTGTATTCTATATTTTGTATTCTACATTCTGCATTCAAACAACTCAATTTAGCCTCTTTTCACTATTAATCATTCAGCAAAGCCATTACTTCAGTATAAACCTGCTGATTGGAGTAGCCATGTATATCAATGGCCTTGGTACGGCAAAGGGCCACGCAGGTACCACAGCCCTGGCAGAGTCCTTCGTTTACACGGGCCAGTGTTTTAATCACTTCGCCATTGCGGTTTTTAATTTCTTCGCGCTCAATTGCCTGGTACGGGCAAACACTCTGGCACAGGAAACAGCCCACGCATTGCGAATAAACCGGGGCTGGCTGTCGATTTACCACAGCCACCAGCGGATCGCGGGTTAATTCGCTTTTGCTGAATAAGGATGCCACTTTAACAGCAGCACCCGAAGCTGCCGCAACCGACTCGGGAATATCCTTTGGCGCCTGGCAGGCTCCTGCAAGGAAAATACCGGCAGTATTTGTCTCTACAGGTTTGAGCTTGGGATGCGCTTCGGCAAAAAACTTATACGGATCGTACGAAATATGTACAGTCTGGGCCAGTTCCTCAGCGCCATGGTTTGCTACACCTGCTGTTGCCAGCACCACCATGTCGGCTTCAATTTCAACAGGCATGGCACCCATCAGCGTATCAGCACCTTTAACAATCAGTTTGCCGTTTTTCTCATAAATGGTGGATATGCGTCCGCGGATGTAATGGGTTTCGTCCTCAACAATGGCACGGCGCACAAATTCCTCGTAATTTTTACCGCCGGCACGTATATCCATATAAAATACATACGGTGTACCGTCGTGCTCTTTATGCTTGTACAGCATGGCATGTTTAGCCGTGTACATACAGCAAATTTTTGAGCAATATTCAATGCCTTTGGCGGGATCGCGCGATCCGGCGCAGGCAACAAACACAATTTTCTTGGGGATTTGCCCGTCCGAAGGCCTGCGGATTTCGCCCTGGGTAGGACCCGATGCCGATGCAAGGCGTTCGAAAGCCAGTCCATCAATCACATCCTTGTATTTACCATAGCCGTATTCGGGGAAGAAATCGGGTTTCAACACATCGAAACCGGTAGCCATCACAATAGCACCCACCGGCACCTCGATAATTTCATCCTCCTGGTCGAAACGGATAGCCTTCGTGGGACATACAATTTCGCAAACCTTACATTTACCTTTTATATAATATGTACAGTGTTCGCGGTCAATCACTGGTTTGTTTGGAACTGCCTGCGGGAATGGCACATAAATGGCAGGGCGCATACCCAGGCCACGCTCGAATTCATTTGGGATTTTCTTTTGCGGACATTTGGTGGTACACAAGCCGCAACCGGTGCATAGATCCTCATCGAGGCTCTTCGACTTTTTCCGGATTTTAACATTGAAGTTGCCGATAAATCCATCTACACTTTCAACTTCGGCGTAAGTATAAAGGGTAATATTCGGGTGCTGAGCCACTTCAACCATGCGGGGCGTAAGGATACACTGTGAGCAGTCGAGGGTAGGAAATGTTTCCGACAGCTGCGACATGTGCCCGCCAATGGAAGGTTGTCTTTCAACCATCACCACTTTATGACCACAGTTGGCTATGTCAAGCGCAGCCTGTATTCCGGCTATTCCGCCACCTACAACCAACGCAGTTTTGGTAACCGGAACCTTGATGGAATTCAGTGCCTTGTTCTTTTTAACCTTTTCGACCATTACCCTTACCAGGTCCTGGGCTTTTTCGGTGGTTAAATCATCCTTTGGGTGCACCCATGAGCAATGCTCGCGTATGTTCGACATTTCGCACAGGAAAGGATTTAACCCGGCTTCGGCGCAGGCCTTTCGGAAAGTTGGTTCGTGCATGCGCGGCGAGCAGGCAGCAACAACCACACCATCCAGTTTATGTTCCTTAATGGCTTCCTTCAGTAAAGTCTGACCTGGATCGGAACACATATATTTATAATCGGTGGCAAATTCCACCCCCTTAAGTTCACTGGTGATTTTAGCAACTTTTTCGCAATTTACCGTGGCCGAAATATTTTCACCACAGTGACAAACAAAAACTCCTATCCGCGACATGGTTAAGCCTCCATTTTTTGAGTGTTTACAACTTTTTGCGGCACTTCGGCCACCGGTGTTTCCATAACCGGTTTCTGCGGCAGTTTAACATCCGTCATATGACGGTTGAGGCCGAGGGTTTTGGCATCGAGCCCAACAGCAAGGCCCAGTACCTGCGAAATATACAACACCGGGATATCAATTTTTTCATCCAGGAATTTATTGATTTCGGGCCTGCGCATATCCAGGTTGGAGTGGCACATCGGGCAGGCTACCACAACCACTTCAGCCTGGCGGTCGGAAGCGTCCTTCATAATATTACCCGATAAACGGGCCACCGTATCCGTGCGTGATACCGACATTCCGGCCCCGCAACATTCGGTTTTAAAAGCCCAGTCGATGGCATCGCCACCAGCTTTTTTAACCAGCACATCCATGCTTTGCGGATCCTCTACCCTATCAAATTTAAGGATGGCATGCGGGCGCACCAGCAGGCAACCATAATAACACGCTGCTTTGTAGTCGAAGGGTTTAACCACTTTTTCGGCCAGTTTATCCGAAATATATTTATCAATAAACTGTATGATATTCAGTATTTCGGTAGTGCCATCATATTTCAGATCGATGATGGAAGCTACTGTGCTGCACAAATTTTCGTCAGCGGCAAGTTCATGTTTTACTACCGAGAGGCGGTTGTAGCATGCAGCGCAGGGAACCACGATGTCGGTAATACCTTCGCGTTCGGCCAGGGCCATAATACGGGCCGGCAGGCTGAGCGACAATTCCTTGCTCATATTATGGGCAGCGGTGGCACCACAGCAGTTCCAGTCGGGAATTTCGACCAGTTCAATATCAAATACTTTGGCCAGTGCCGATACCGATTCCTGGTATTCGCGGGCTCCACCTTTCATGGAGCAACCGGGATAAAATCCTACTTTCATTGTTTTCCCTCCTTATTTTGACGCTGAATCCTGCTGAAAATAGCAGCAACTTTTTTCCTGCCTTTAATCACTTCGGGTACCGGGTTCAGTTTGCCTTTCACAAACATTTTGGGTGCCACGGCCACATCCTGCATCATGGCGCCGGTTCGCATTTTATAGTCCACAATTAAACCCATTTCATAAAGCCGCCCGGTAATATTTATTGAATCGAGGAAAGATTTATGGAACGAGATTATTTTTTTCGCCTGGGGATTGGTCTTTTTAGCCTTTACTGACTTCTGCCTCATGTTATCCATCAGGGCGGGAATATCAATTTCCATCGGGCAGCGGGTAAGGCACATTTCGCAGCTCACGCAAAGCCAGATTGACATGGAGCGGAGCAGTTTTTCGTATTGTGTTGGAGCGTCGGTTTGCAGCATACGCATCACCAGGCTGGGTGGATAATCCATTTCGGTGGCTACCGGGCAGCCGGCTGAACATTTACCGCACTGGTAACATTTATTTATAATAACGCCAGTATCCCTCTGCATTTCACCGCCGAGGGTTAAAGGATGATTATTTTCGTGTGAAGCTGACATAGGACTGTATTTCACTTAGTTAAACATAATGTATCAAAAACCAAAAGCTTCCATCTACACTTATACGTCTGTTTTACAGGCAAATAAAAATTGAAAAGTATGGATTTTGACTTATTATCGGA
>CAYNVK010000087.1:0-9791 GCA_964400395.1 uncultured Lentimicrobiaceae bacterium
TAGCCGGCGAAAAGTGGCTGGTGTGGCTGTACTACAACCCGGTTGGAAAAGCAACCTTGTGGACCCTGGCAAAAAGAAAGCTGGTTTCATCCCTTTATGGTAATATGATGGATCGGGCATCTTCAGCGGAAAAAATTCGTCCCTTTATTGAAGACTTTAATATTGATATGAGCATTGCTCAAAACCAGCACTTTAACAATTTTAACGACTTTTTCACCCGGAAACTCAGGAAAGATGCCAGGCCAATAGATACCGGTAGCAGAATTGTGGTTTCTCCCGCCGATGGAAAAATCCTGGCTTATGCTGATATCAGCAACTCATGGTTTTTCATTAAAGGATATCGATTTGATGTGTATTCCTTCCTGGATAATCCTGTTCTTGCTAAAAAGTATCGTAACGGCTCCCTGCTAATCATCAGGCTCGCACCGATGGATTACCATAGGTTTCATTTCCCGCTGAGTGGAAATATTTCCCAGGCTAAAAAGATTAACGGGGATTATTATTCTGTAAATCCCTTTGCTTTGCGCAAAAAAGCTGAAATATTCTGTTTGAACAAACGCGAATATTCAATCCTTACAAATCCGTTGTTTGGCGATGTTATTATGTGCGAAGTAGGCGCAACCATGGTAGGAAGCATCATACAAACTTATAAAGGAACCGTTGCACAAAAAGGCGACGAGAAAGGATATTTTAAATTTGGAGGATCAACGGTGGTTCTACTTTTCGAAAAAGATAAAATTCACATTGATCCCGATTTACTGATCAATACGTCAAAAGGTTATGAAACTTCTGTTAAAATGGGGGAAAGAATCGGAGCGAAAAAATGAAAATAAATTCACAATATCTGGATAATCCCATAGCTAAATAAAGCAGGCTTTCCATTTTTGTTTACTCACTTCCTAATCAATGAACCGCAGGAATCACCTCAATTGTCGTGATGCAGTCATTAACCATCAATCAACAAAGCGTTCGTAAAAAAAACGATTCCGGATTTGGATCAGAGATATAAGATTAGCCATTAATAAGGATGTTCCCACGATGGCTCCCAATCTATATTGCTGTTATCATTTAAGTTAGCAAGCCTTTTTTGCGAGAAATCCTTAAGCATGGCTTCAGTCGAGTCCGGATCAATCTCATCCTGAATGCGCTGCCGGTACGATATCCGCCTGTCGCCATCATGAATCTTCTGATATGCATCTGACTCCAGATAAAAACGCATAGGCTGAACGGGGTCAATCTGCTTTGTTTCAAAATTAATCCTAACGCAAAGCGACGAAGCAATATTCGGGTCCTCACTGGCAATAAAAAGCACAAGATAGTCTTCAACATGAGCTACCGCTTTTAAATCTGCCACTTCAAGCGAACTTTCTATCTTTTTCATAGTTCCCCGGTTTTTAAGAAAAGAAATAACTGTTGTAAATATACAAAATACCAGGCAATTATGCAAATTAATATCTTTTCGCGAAGCTACAGATCCGGGAATAATTAAATCATGTTCAATTCTGATATCTTCACTTGATAATACTAATAGGCTGCTGTTTCAGGTGACTGGAAATCTTTAATACCCAATGAAAGTCATCATTATTGTGGAATTAAACAGTTCATTTACCCGATTTTTAATTCATTTATTGATCTGCTGTAACCACCCGTATTAAAGGTTTTCTGCTTTATATTTGCAGCCGTTAGAAAGTGAGATAAAACACTAAAAATTAAATTATCAAAATGATAGATTATATCCAACTCGAGGAAAACTTCAAGTATTACAGCAAAGAAGTTGTACTTAAAATTATTGATTTATACCTGGATAGTTATAATGAGAGAATAGATACCATTCACAAAAATCTGAGAGAAAACGATCTGGAAAAACTCAAATTTAACGCCCACAGTATGAAGGGTATAATTGCCAATTTTATGGACAAAGATGCATTTGTGATTGCCGGCAAACTGGAAGCAAAGGCTAGCCAGGCTGAAATTGATGGTCTTGAGGAGCTGTTCATTGAGTTCCAAATGCTAACCACTAACCTGTTGCTGGAACTGACGAATTATAAAGAAAAACTAAACCGCGAGTAATCCGGCATATTTCTGGAATATCAAAAAAAACAACTGAGCTATTAAAATTGTGCGCCTCTTATCCGGGCAATGACTAAGGTTGATTTAAGCCAAATATTTTTTGAGCCTGAGGAAAAACTCATCAGGATGAATTGGTTTTGTGATATAATCCTGCATTCCCACAGCCAGAACTTTTTCCCTGATATTACTGGTATCGGCGGCAGTTAAAGCAATAATGGGCACTGTTTTATTAAATTCACGTATCTGGATGGTTGCTGTGTAGCCATCCATCACCGGCATTTGCAGATCCATCAAAACCAGGTCGAAATGATCCTCCCTGGCTTTTTCGACTGCAAGCAGCCCGTTTTCGGCTACTACAACTTCGGCATTCCAGCCCTCGAGTAATTGTGAGGCAACAAGTATGTTCATCAATGTATCTTCGACAAGTAGAATGCGTTTATTTTTGAAATCATTTTCTCTTTCACCCTCAAATGCATTGTTCAGCATTTTCGTTTCTTTAGTCTTCAAATCGACCAAAAACTCGAACGTTGAGCCTTTTCCGACTTCAGAAATCACTTTTAGCTCGCTATTGAAAAGCTGAAGAATGCGTTTGGTGATAGCCAACCCAAGCCCTGTACCGCCATAATTTCGGGTTAAGGCTGTTGATGCCTGCATAAACGGGTTAAAAATATATTCCAGTTTTTCCTGTGCAATACCAATTCCGGTATCCGCTACTGAGAACCTTAAAACTGCTGATTCATTCTTTTTTTCAACAACCCCGATCTTTACGCGGATGATACCTTTGCTGGTAAACTTCACTGCATTGGAAACCAGGTGATTCAATATCTGGCTTAGCCGATGCGAATCGCTTAAAATGACGGATGGCAGGTTTTGATCGATTTGCAGCTCGATTTTATTTTGTTTTTCCTGTGCAACATAACTGTTTGCAGCTATAATTTCCGATACAAGTTTTTCAAGATTAAATGCATCTTCTTCAAGTTCAAGTTTGCCGGCTTCAATGGTATTAAAATCAAGGATATCATTAACCAGTACCAAAAGATTATCGGCAGAGGTTTTCAACATTTTAAGGTTTTCAAGCTGGTCGGGCCTGGGATTTGATTTCAGAAGCAGGTGGCCCATTCCGATCACAACATTAAGTGGAGTCCTTATTTCGTGACTCATTATGTTAAGAAATTCAGATTTAGCCAGGCAGGCTTTTTCAGCTTCTTCTTTAGCCAGCAACATCTTTATTTCAGCTTCTTTTCTTTTTGTAATTTCCAGCTTAAGCGTGTCGACGATTTCGATCAGATCGTCATTTTCTTCAAAAACATCTTTTTCATTCGGATTTATCTCCCGAAGCGTATGTTTTAATTTCAGGATTGATTGTTTTCTGAGTTCAATTTCCTCTTTTAAAAGCGTGTTTATTTCATCAAATTCCTGCTGGCTTACTATAAAATCATGTTCTGAAATTTCCCGATTTTCATCGAAAGCATGATATGACTCATTGACTGCATTAATAAACTGAAGGAGATTTTCGTCACCTGGTAATTGGTTATCAAAATATTTATTTAGCTGGTCCTGCAGAAGTTTATGGTGGGTCATAACTTTTAAGTTCCTTGTTAAATGTCGTAATTTGGTTTTAATACTGTCCTGGAAGAAAAACCGTTAAAGTTTTGGATACAGCCCGGGTTGCAGTTACAAGCTGTGAACCGATTTTTTTTGATAACTATCAAAGGCTTACTTTCAGGAATACAAGCGGTAAAATACATACTTAATTCTTCGTTATGAATTGATAAAACATTGCGCCCCCCATTAATATATTCATTTCTTCTTTTTGTCAGCGTATTTCAACCATAACAGGTCGTTGATGGCCTTGATGATAATTGTATACATTGAAAAAAAAATTATTGAACTGAAAATCTGACCTGAAGTTTGAATCAGCAAATTTATGTATGATTATGATTTCGGATCAAAGATTTCAATACAGTTATTAATAAATGATTCTTTTGTCCAAAAAATATACCAGTTTAAATGATGCTGCTTTTTTTGAACTTACAGAGCTTCTCAATAGCCCGGATCAATTTTCGACAGTTACTTAGCATCCGTATGAAAACCTGTTAATTACAAGTTCAAATTCATATATGAACTTCCTGCACAAATTTTTTCTGCAGTTACTTTATCAGGAAACTCGAAGCCGATCAAAAGCTACAATCTGGCGCAAATTGAGAATTTTGTGTTTTATTTAGACAAAGCATGCACCTCGGATTATTGAGAATTGATTAAATTTGCGGTCATCGGTTTCAATCGGGAAAAGCAAATTTATCCATAAACTGCGGTTGCACTGATGCCATTCATCGTTAAATTACATACTGAAAATGAAATTATTATACCAGGCAATAAAATCACTCCTTCAGTTAATCAGCTTATTGCCAGTGCGTATCCTATTCGTATTGTCTGGCATGATTCAGCCTTTGTTTAGCAAAATTGTAAAATACCGGAAGAAAGTAATTTTAGAAAATCTTCATAAATCGTTCCCGGCTAAGAGTGAAACTGAAATTGATGCAATTTTCAAGGGATTTTACCGTCATTTTTCAGATCTTTTTGTTGAAATCATAAAACTCTTCAGTTTATCCGAAAAGGAGCTTTTTGAACGGGTTACTGTGTCGGACGAACAGGTCCTGACGCAACTAGCAAACGACAAGAAAGGCGTGGTTGTAGTTATGAGCCATACTGGCAACTGGGAGTGGATCAGCCAGCGGGTTTGTTATTCGGGCAGAAGTTTTGACTATGTCGGCGTTGTGGCAAAAGAAGTCAGTAATCCTTATTTTGATAAAATCTTTACACAACTCAGGATGCGGCTGCAGGAAGGATATTCGGAAATTATCCCTTTTAATCAAACGGCGAAGCACCTGGCGGCAGTAAGGCATAAAACCAGCATGATTATTACAATTGCTGATCAAACTCCACACCGCGACCAGATACAATACCGAACATCATTTCTGAACCAGGACAGTGGTGTATTCCTGGGGCCGGAGCGCATTGCCAAATCATTAAATTTTGCCGTGGTTTTCTGTCATGTTTCAAAACCCGCGCGTGGCCGGTACCACATCAGGTACGAATTGATCACAGCATCGCCAAAAGAGAATGAAACTTATGAAATTACAAACAAGCATGTAAAAATGCTCGAAGATGATATCATAAAACAGCCCGAAATCTGGTTATGGTCGCACAGACGCTGGAAATATCAGGCTAAAAAAGTTAGCTAATCAGGACATTACATGAGTATGATTATCATTTTGTTAATTTATCACAATCCGCTGTTTTGGTATTCAGACTGATATGTATTTTTGCAATTGTTAAGTTCCCAATAGTTTCGAACTGAATAATCTCTAAATTCGCAGAAAAAAATTTACAGGCATATTTGCCAAAGGCAATATAGGCTTATTACTTATCAATCAATAAAATAGTTCAATTGGCACATATAGCTATAGTAATTTTAAACTGGAATGGCAGGGAATTTTTAGAAAAATTTCTACCTTCAGTAATTGCCAACAGCCGTGATATTGCGGAAGTTATTATTGCCGATAATGCTTCAACTGATAGTTCAATCGAATATCTTCAGGATAATTTTCCCGGGGTTCGGATTATTTCCAATCTCACCAATGGCGGATTTGCACGTGGGTATAACGAAGCCCTCGCCAATGTTGAAGCTGATTATTACATCTTGCTAAACTCCGATATCGAAGTTACCCCCAATTGGATAGAACCTGTGATTAGCCTGATGGAAAGCGACAGCAATATTGCAGCCTGCCAGCCTAAGTTACGATCGTATTACGAAAAAGAAAAATTTGAATATGCCGGTGCCGCCGGGGGATTTATTGATGAATACGGATATCCTTTCTGTCGTGGGCGCATTTTTCAGCATATTGAAAAAGATAACGGCCAGTACGATGACGCTATGGAAATCTTCTGGGCTACAGGCGCCTGTATGTTTGTACGCGCTGAATTGTACCGTCAGTTTGGTGGCTTCGACGAAGATTTCTTTGCACACATGGAAGAAATAGATTTTTGCTGGCGGTTAAAGAACGGTGGATATAAAATCATGTTCTGTCCTGATTCGGTTGTTTACCATGTTGGTGGTGGAACTTTGCCCAAAAAGTCATCGCAGAAAACCTACCTGAACTTCAGGAATAACCTTTCACTGTTATATAAAAATTTACCGGCCGAACTTTTATGGCCTGTGTTTGCTGTGCGTTTTCCACTTGATGGAATTGCTGCTTTGAAATTTTTATTTGAAGCCGGTTTTAAAGACTTTTATGCTGTGCTCAGGGCTCACCTGTATTTCTACAGTCACTTCAGCAGTCTGCGTGCAAAACGCAGGAAATTCAAGCAAAGCATGGTGCATGGAATATATAAGGGCAACCTGGTGAAAGAACATTACCTTCGCAAGAAAACACTTTTCACCCAACTGGATCCCGGCATGTTTTCGGAATAGAATTAATTCTCTTTTGAGGATTTGAAAGATTGTAAGGAACACTTCAGGTTGAAGAACCTATCAGTTTTGCTGCTCTGGCATAGCATTTCTCATGCCGCTTTTCACTTCAAAAAGCTCTCCACCGCCAAGCGGTACGAATCGAGGCCGAAACCGGTGATTACACCTTTCATGCCGGCAGAAATCATAGTAATACTTCTGAATTCTTCGCGGGCATGAATATTCGAAATATGCACTTCGACTACGGGAGTTTTAATAGCTTTTACAGCATCGCCAATGGCTACAGATGTGTGCGTGTACCCTCCGGCATTCATGATGATGCCATCGTAGCTAAAACCGGCTTCATGAAGTTTATTGATTATTTCGCCTTCGATATTCGATTGAAAATAGAAAAATTCAATAGCCGGATATTTATTTTTCAATACGTCAAGGTAGGAAGTGAAGGATTCGCTGCCATAAACCCCGGGTTCGCGCAAACCGAGTAAATTCAGGTTAGGACCATTTATAATGCAGATTTTCATGGATTCAGGATTTGTGAACAAATTTAATCATTTCCACAATTCGGGCAGCTGAAAGTTATCAGAACCTTATCGGAAAGCCTGCACATTGCAGTAAGATGGCATCAGAAATATAAAATTCCGGCTGCCGTTATTATCAAAAATTACTACTTTTGCATTGAATTATTGAATAGGGGTGCCTTAACAAAACGGGCTGAGATCAAACCCATTGAACCTGATGCGGGTAATGCCGTCGAAGGGATGGACAAACTTTAAATGAATGGATTTCCCTGTTCGCCATTTGAAGTTTAACGAATAAAAAAAATAATAATGAAGAAGTTGATTGTACCGGCGCTGCTGGTAATGATGCCATTTTTCGGAATGGCACAAATGAATCTTTCAGGTAAAGTAATTAACCAGTTAACCCGCGAAGAACTTCCGGGAGCCGGTATAAGGCTACTTAACACGTATTATGCTGCTGCCGCAAATAATGCAGGAACATTTGAAATAAGGAATATAAAGCCTGGTAAATACAATATCGTTACCAGTTATGTAGGCTTCAGCAGTGATACCCTCGCGATTGTGCTTGATGCTAGCAAAGCCATCATTATTGAGCTCGAGCCTATTGCAATTATGCAGGACGAAGTAATTGTAAGTGCTACACGTGCCGGTGCAAATACCCCGGTAGCGCATCAGAACCTGGATAAAAAAGCAATTGCAACCATAAATTTCGGGCAGGATTTGCCGGTATTAATAGGCAACAGCATTTCGGCAGTAGCTACTTCTGATGCTGGTAATGGCATGGGATATACGGCTTTACGAATTCGGGGTACCGATATGACGCGTATTAATGTTACTATTAACGGGCTTCCGCTCAATGATCCGGAATCGCATAATGTATACTGGGTCGACCTGCCCGACTTTGCATCTTCAACCGATAACATACAAATCCAGCGCGGTGTCGGCACATCAACCAATGGGGCATCGGCTTTTGGAGCAAGCATCAACCTGCAGTCGTCGCATCTGAAAACTGAACCTTACGCTGAACTAAGCAGTTCTTTTGGATCTTTCAAAACCCTTAAAAATACGTTATCCTTTGGTTCGGGGCTCATTAATAAACACTTCAGTATGGACGGCAGAATTTCGAAGCTTAATTCCGACGGTTATATCGACAGGGCTTCATCCGACCTGTTATCGTACTATATTTCAGGCGCATATACTTCGGGTAAAGATTTGCTCAGGTTCAATATCATATCCGGCAAGGAAAAAACCTACCAGTCGTGGGACGGAGTTCCATCCAACGTACTCGATACCAACCGCACTTATAACGGAACAGGTTCATATTATGATAACTTCGGGGTACAACATTATTACGACAATGAAACTGATAATTACATTCAAACCCATTACCAGGCCATTTATTCGCACGAGTTTAACAAAAAATTGTACCTCAATGCCGCCGCACACCACACCACAGGGGCAGGATATTACGAGCAATACCGCGAAAATGATAAGCTTTCGGATTATGGAATTGAAAGCATATATCTGAATGCCCCATTTTACCTGATCGGCAATGACACTATTCAGGCCCCCGACAGCACCATCAGCCATTCGGACCTCATCAGGCAAAAACACCTGGCCAACACTTTCAGCGGGCTCACGTGGTCTCTGAATTATCACACTGCCAAATTACAAACCTCTATCGGGGGATCGTGGAATACCTATGAAGGAAACCATTTTGGGAGGGTAATCTGGTCGCAGTTTACCGGGAACAGCGAAATTAACCACGAATGGTACCGAAGCAAAGCATCGAAGACAGATTTTAATATTTACGCGAAAGCGGAATACCTGCTTGCCGCAAACCTGCATGCCTGGGCCGATCTTCAATACCGCCGGATATATTATTCCATTGATGGCGTTGACGACGACCAACGCGATATTACCCAGCAACATACGTTTAACTTTTTTAACCCGAAAGCTGGTTTATCGTACGATCTGAATACAACTCAGAATATATATTTTTCGGTATCGGTAGCTAATCGCGAGCCGAATCGCGACAATTTCGTGGATGCTGACCCGACCAAACCCACCCCTACCCCTGAAAGACTTTACGATGCAGAAGCTGGTTACACGTACAACAACAGCCATGTTTCGCTGAGCGCAAATGCATATTATATGTATTATCACAACCAGCTTGTACTCACCGGAGCTATTAACGATGTCGGCGCTCCAATTATGATCAATGTCCAGGTGAGCTATCGTGCCGGGATTGAAATGTCGGCCAGGGTGCTGCTGAGCCGCAACCTCAAATGGGAACCTGCCGTAACGCTCAGCCGTAATAAAATAAAATCGTTTACCGAATATATCGATAACTGGGATACCTGGGAACAGATAGCCACTGATCATTCGAATACGGATTTATCGTTCTCGCCGGCCGTTGTGGCAAGTAACAGCTTTAGCTGGATGCTTACCAAAGGTTTTAACCTGAACCTGATCAGTAAGTTTGTAGGCAGGCAATACATTGATAACACTCAAAGCAGCGATCGGCAATTGGATCCCTATTTTGTAAACAACCTTCTTCTCAGTTACACCATAAATCCGAAATTTGTTAAGGAGTTAGGGTTTTCGTTCATGATCAATAACCTGTTCAACGAGGAGTACGAATCAAATGCCTGGGTTTACCGGTACTCGTCGGGAGACAGCATGCAAAAACTTGACGGATATTTCCCGCAGGCAGGCATTCATTTTATGGC
>CAYNVK010000088.1:0-5881 GCA_964400395.1 uncultured Lentimicrobiaceae bacterium
ACTTAAAATCCTTTGGCCATTGCGGCCGTGCCGGTTCGATTCCGGCTTCGGGTACCAAAAAATAAAGGTTAATAAGCAAAACCAGCTTGTTAACCTTTTTTGTTATAGTCTTTTTGTCAACGTTTTGTGGATCATGCCCAAAAGTTGTGGAGCAAAGATAAAATCGAAAACTTTGCAGAAACTAAATTTAGCAATGAGCGACTTTGATAACGTATTTTTAATCTATAAATCTTTTTAATTTATTTTATAATCTTTTAATATTTTAAAGATAAATTTTCTAATTTTGAAGAAACATTATACTCATGCATTCCGAAGAAAATAACAGCCGCAGAAAATTTATCAAATTAGCAGCCATTGGTTCTGCTGCAATAGGTGCCGCCCCGCTGGCGCAGGCATTTGCCACAAATCAAACTACTGACAACCTGCAGAACCCAGGCAACAAGATTCCTGCACGGAAAGGAAAATCAGTAATGGGACTCAGGTGCGAGCCTCTTCAAACCGTGCGCATCGGGATTATAGGGCTGGGTATGCGTGGAAGCCAGGCTGTTATACGGCTACTTCAGGTCGAAGGTGTTGAGATTAGGGCCATTGCTGATGTTGTGGAGAAAAATGTAAAGGAATCGAATAAAAAAATTACCGATTCCGGCTTTAAACCAGCTGCTGAATATACAGAAGAGGAAGGCTGGAAAAAAATATGCGAGCGCGATGACATCGACCTGGTTTATCAATGTACACCCTGGCTGATGCATACCCCCGTATCAGTGTATGCCATGAAACACGGCAAACATGCTGCCTGCGAAGTTCCCAGTGCCGTAACCCTGGCTGAATGCTGGGAGCTGGTAAATACTGCCGAGGAAACACAACGGCATTTTATGATGCTCGAAAACTGCTGTTATGATTTCTTTGAAATGAATACACTGAACATGGCACGCAATGGCGTGTTTGGTGAAATTTACCATGCCGAAGGCGCTTATATCCATGATCTGCGATGGCTTAAGTTTATGAAAGAGGGTGGATATTACAACCGCTGGCGTCTTGATTTCAGCAAACTTCATACTGGTAACCCCTACCCTACGCATGGACTTGGGCCGGTTGCACAGGTAATGGGTATAAACCGTGGTGACAGGTTCGATTATCTTTCATCAGTATCAACAAACCAAATAGGCATGACCCTGTATGCCAGGGAAAAATTTGGCACAGATTCGCCTGATGCCAGGCAACCATACAAACTGGGAGATATGAATACTACCGTGATCCGGACTGTAAAAGGAAAGACCATCATGATACAGCACGATACCACAAGTCCGAGACCTTATAACCGCATACACTGCCTGAGCGGAACCAAAGGAATGGCTATAAAATATCCGGAGGAGCAGATTGCATTAGAACCCAATGCACACGAGTTTCTGAAAAAAGATGATTTCGATGCCCTGATGAAAAAATATGAACATCCGCTGGCAACGCAAATTGGAGCAAAAGCCAAAAAAGTGGGCGGACACGGAGGCATGGATTTTATTATGGACTACAGGCTTATTTACTGTTTACGTAAAGGCTTACCCCTCGACCAGGATGTATACGACGCAGCAGCCTGGTGCAGCATTGTCCCGTTAAGTGAAAAGAGTGTACTGAACCGCGGCAATTCAATAGATATACCCGACTTTACCCGCGGTGCCTGGGAAACTGCTACCCCTTGGCCCATTGTAACCATCGACTGATAGATAGAAAATCATCAAAGCGACGCATTCTCACCGATTGCGTCGTTTTTTTTACCATCGCCTCCCCCCGAAACGTGCAGCTTTAAACATGAGGCCTGCTTTTACCCCAATATAAAAATTGTGCGATCCTGCATATTCACCGTGTGTATTGGCAATTTGCCAATCGGCATCATTTATATCGGTTAAGCCAAAAGATGAATCAATTGAGAAAAGAAACATTACGCTTCGTGAATAATTGAGTTCCACCATTCGGTTAATTGAGAAATTCACAGCAATTTCAACCTGTTTGAATCTATCTGTTACATCGCCATTCATCATTCCCTCCTCATTCGGGAGTGGATTACCTCCATCTTCCCGGGTGTAATCCTGGGTAGCCTTTACCAGGTATCGAATATCAGGACCTGCCGAAATCCAGGTTGGGTAATTCATGTATGGTATTTGCCGCATGATCATAAGCGGCATTTCGAGGTAATTAAGTTTTAACTTACGGTCAGCAATGGCACCCGATTGTTCGCCTTTATAATTCTGCCCCAGCTTGCTGAGTAATATTGAACCATTAAAGCCCCATTCTCTCGACATAAAATAACTGGCACCAAGTCCTCCGGTTAAGCCAAAGGTTGTTGCATATGGCATCTCTGCATTTCCATAGGCATTCTGATTCAATATCCACACACTGTTTAAACCGGCCATTCCATTAAGCCAAAATGAGTGGACTTGCTGCGATCTGCCGCTACAGGTAAACAGTAACAGCAAAACAGGTAACAAGCATTGTATTTTTAGCTTCATGCAGTAAATGATAAATTGATATAGCCGATAATTTTGAACCAGCCAGGCAAAGATTCAAAAAAAAACTTTACGGTTGCACCGGCAATAACCGATGTCAACCGTAAAATTAATAAACTGGCGATTCATGAAATTGTTTTTCCTCCTTAAAAACACTTTTACCTCCAAAATATTGTATTGTCCGAAAACGGCAAACAGATTAACCAAATGTTGAAACAACTACCAGCGTCTTCCACTCGATTTCGAAAGTTTAAAAATCATTCCCGCTTTAAAACCGATGTAAAAATTACGGCCGGCGGCGTATTCCTTATGCGTGTTTTGAATTTGCCACGGTACCCGGTTTATATCAGTTAAACCGATGGATGAATTTATTGAAAACAGGAACATTTTCCGTCTGTCGTTATTAAAATCCACCATCCGGTTCAGCGAAAAATTTAAAGCGATATCCACCGGGTTAAACCTTTCGGTGATGTCGCCCGATATCATTCCTTCAGGATTTGGTAAAGCAACACCGCCATCTCGGCTATAATCCTGTTTAGCTTTCATCAAAATTAAAATATCGGGGCCAAATGATACCCATGTTGGGTAGCTGCGGTAAAGAATTTGTTTCATCAATAAAAGCGGAACTTCCACATAAAGCAGCTTCACATCACGCCTGGCTTTGGCCCCTGCCTGCCAGCCTGAATAATTCTGTCCTAATTTACTCACATAAACCGATCCGGCGTAACCCCAGTCGCGGGTGTTAAAATAATTTACACCTCCGCCAGCAGTAAGTCCAAAAGTGGGGGCATATTCTATTTCCTGGTTGCCATACGCATTCTGGTTTATGATCCAGTTGCTGTTGGCCCCCACCATGCCGTTTACCCACAACGAGTGATTAACCCACAGCGAGCGGCTCCGCTGAGCCTGCACATCCAGAGCATGGAACATGAGCAAAATACTGATCAAAGAAATAATAATATTTTTCATCGCCTTAACATTTTATCGTTCAGAAAAAGGGCTGTAGCCCCACAACTGTAACTGTTTTTTGAATCATAATTCAATCAAAAACAGATAACATGCTTAAGCGAAACGGCTGGCTTTACAGGATTAAACTCCTCAGCGCTGCGGATGAAAGTTACTTTGCCAAGCCTGGAATGCTGTACTACAATACAACAAACTTACCGTTTGCAAAGTGCAGTTTCGACAAATATTGGTTTTTAACATGCTGATTTTCATCAAAATAAAAAACCTCATCCGCCTGCGAAAGAAAGGTATCAAGATCATTTTTTGTTTTCCCCTCTTCCGGTAACCGCATCATCATCAGGAACAAACCCGGGTTTACCAACCTGCGCAGGCTCCTGCTTTCGCACACAATTATCTGCTTATTAATGTATGTTGAGAGGAAATGTAATAGTGCTTTTTGTATAAATTTTTCGTTTACCCTGATATAAAATACATGATGCGCTCCCGCCCTGAGCATTTTGGAGGTATCCTTATGCGACGAGGCATTCAGCTCTTCGAAAATAGAAAATTCAGCAGTTTCTTCAACATCATGATTTCCATGAAATTGATCCTCGCCAGGGCGGATGGCGGTAACTTTTAACCCGACAATTTCGTGAGTTGATGAAAGTTTGCTGATGATGTTGCAGGCCATGGTAGTTTTTCCGGAATTACGCGAATTTCCGCCAACCAAAACCATATTGGGAATAGAAAGCATATTGCAGGCCAAAAAGTCCGGAAGGACTACGTATTAAGTTCGTTGAGCAGGCGCTCAAATTCCTTTTTCATGATTTTGTCCATACGCTGGTGAAAAACATCGAATGATTTCACCAGTCGCCTGCCTTCGGGCGAAAGTTTTGTGCTTCCGCCTTCCTGACCGCCACGAACGGTTTCGAGCAGGTTGAACCCGAGCATTTTTTCAATTTTACGCAAATCGTTCCAGGTGCGGCGATACGTAATCCCAAGCTCTTCGCAGGCGCCCACCAGCGAACCGCACTCCTCAATTTTTTTTAATATTTTCCACTTGCCGTCACCCAATATACCTTCACCATTTGGGGAAGAAAACCAGATTTTGTACTCCGGCTGCATATTCTCAAATTTATTCATTGGATTGAAATTTTATAGCATGCTTAATCCTTGGAAAAAATTCAAAAATTAACCCGAGCCCACCCTGTTTTGCAAATTAATGTTTAGGATAAAATGCAAATGGAAAGGCTGACGAACAATTTTATGAAGACGTGTTAAGAACTACCAATTTCTTGATTTTTATCACAATACCAGGGCCGGCATCAAACTTTTGGATAAACTGATGAAAGCGCCCTGAAAAACAAAAGCTTTTAACAAGAGCAATCAATAGCACTGGCAACTAATGACTTACCACACAACGATCAGGCATTCAATTGCGCCCAGAGCATTTCTTTTAGTTGGGTAAGCCCAAGCCTGCTATGTGATGAGATAAACACAGAAGGAATGCGAGGCAATTCTTTTCGCATCAGTTTCATCATTTCCTCATCGAGCATATCGCTTTTGCTGATTGCGAGCAATCGTCCTTTGTTAAGCAATTCAGGATTGAATTGTTTTAATTCGTTGAGCAGGATTTTGTATTCTTTTTTTATGTCGTTGGTGTCGGCAGGAATTACAAAAAGCAGCACCGAATTTCTTTCGATATGTCTCAAAAACCTAACGCCCAAGCCTTTGCCTTCGTGAGCACCTTCGATGATGCCGGGGATATCGGCCATTACAAACGATTTGTCGTCGTAATAAGAAACAATACCCAGGTTTGGGCGAAGCGTTGTAAACGGGTAATCGGCAATTTCGGGTTTGGCAGCCGAAAGCACCGACAACAGCGTTGATTTACCGGCATTCGGAAAACCTACCAGCCCGACATCGGCCAGGATTTTTAACTCGAATATTTTCCAGCATTCAGTAAAAGGTTCGCCGGGCTGAGCAAAGCGTGGTGCCTGGTTGGTTGATGTTTTAAAATGATCGTTTCCAAGGCCGCCCCTTCCGCCAGGCACAATAATATGTCTTTCGCCATGTTCGGTTACTTCACATTCAACTTCGCCGGTTTCGGGGTCGCGTACAACAGTTCCCAGGGGCACTTTTATAATCCTGTCGTCACCGTTAGCCCCGGTTTGCAGCGATTTTGAACCACTTTCGCCGTCGCCGGCAATAATATGTTTGGTATAACGCAGGTGGAGCATGGTCCATAACTGCTTATCACCTTCAATGATGATATGCCCGCCTCGTCCGCCATCGCCACCGTCGGGTCCTCCTTTGGGATTGCCCTTTGTGCGCAAAAAATGGTGAGAACCTGCCCCACCCTGGCCCGATCGCAAATAGATCTTTACATAATCAACAAAACTGGAACTGGCCATTAGTTATTTTTAAATGATTGTTTA
>CAYNVK010000088.1:5981-9775 GCA_964400395.1 uncultured Lentimicrobiaceae bacterium
GTACGGGCTTTATCGGAACGTCCGCGTTTGTCGAGGCGTTTTATCAGCTCGATGGTTGGTGCCTGCAGTTCAATAACATACGAAACGCCCATACCCATACGCCTAAGCAGCCCGTCGAGAATATACGACTGCAGAATGGTACGCGGGAATCCCTTAAAAATAAACCCGTTTACGTTGTTATGCACTTTCATTTCGCGTTCAATAAGGCGGATTACAATTTCATCCGAAACCAGTTCACCTTTTTCGTAGGCTTCTTTCACTTTGACTCCAAGGTCGGTTCCGGCTTTAATTTCGCGGCGAAGCAGCGAACCGGTCGAAATGTAGTAGAAATTGAATTTCTGCGCCAGCAGGCGGCCCTGTGTTCCTTTGCCGGCACCAGGAGGTCCTGAGAGCACCAGGTTAAACCATTCCTTTTCGAGCATCAGCTCAATGGAATTGCACAGCATGGTGAAAATATCGGGAATGGGCCCAACCCCTTTAATTGGCACATAAAGGTTACGTTCCTGGTAATACCCGATTACCGGCGAAGTTTTATTCTTGTACTCCACGAGGCGGAATTTAATAACCTCTTCGTTATCATCCTCACGACCCGAAACTTTGCCGCGTTCAATCAACCGGCGGGTAAGTTCCTCGTCGGGTACCTCGAGGCTGAGCATACACGATAGCGAGGTATTGAGTTTAAGCAGCAAGCCATCGAGAATATAGGCCTGAACAAGTGTACGCGGAAAACCATCAAATAAAATTCCTTTTTTATCAGAGCTTGTAATAATTTTTTTCTCGATGAGATCAACCATAATTTCGTCCGAAACCAGACCACCTTTGCCGATGATATCCTTAACCTGCTTACCAAGTTCAGTACCTTCGGCTATTTCCTGCCTGAGCAAATCGCCGGTTGAGATATAAGCAAGATTGTATTTTTCAATCAGCATTTGCGATTGAGTACCTTTTCCGGCTCCGGGAGGGCCGAAGAGCGCAATATTCAGCATATCAGATCTGGTATTTGGATGAATCCCGCAAGGGAATCAGGGTTAAAATTAAAATAAGTATTTTCGGTGAAAGGCCGGTTTACAACAGGAATGATCAGGCTTCCAGAATTTTGTAAATATCGCTCGAATTGCGGCCCAGCCCATCGTAATCGAGGCCGTATCCAACAACAAATTCGTTAGGGATACTGAAACACTGATAATCAATCGGGAATTTATTTTTAAACGCATCCGGTTTCAGCAGGCAGGTTGCCACTTTTACTTCGGCGGGTTCCATTTGGGCCAGTACTTCGCGGAAACGTTCGAGGGTAAGCCCTGTATCAACAATATCTTCAATAATTACGATGGTTCGTCCTTTGATGTCGCGGTCGAGGCCGATGATTTGCTGCACAACGCCCGTACTCATGGTTCCCTGGTACGACGACAACTTCACGAAAGTGATTTCACAATCGATGGTAACTCTTTTCAGCAGGTCGGAGGCAAAGATAAATGCTCCGTTGAGCACTACCACGAAGAGCGGTTTTTTACCCGCAAGTTCAGTGTTTATGCGGTCCGACAATGCACAGATTTTTGCCTGAATATCATCGTTAAGTATAAATTTAGTAAAGGTTTTATCTTCTAATTTCCAGGTATCAGGCATAGTGCGGTGTTTTATGATTTAATTTGCCGCAAAATTACGTTTAAAGCTCGAAATATCAATCAAAAAGATGATAAAGCAATGCTTTTTTCTGATAAATTGTTACAAACAAGGTTACCCTTCAATTTCCAAAGCAAGAATTAAGATTTTCATTACTTTCGCATAAAAATCAGAATTATGACACCATTAGTTAGTATTATCATGGGAAGCACGAGCGATCTGCCAGTAATGGAAGATGCCGCAAAAGTGCTGAATGAATTACGAATCCCCTTCGAAATAAATGCATTATCGGCACATCGCACGCCCGAAAAAGTGGAAGAATTTGCCCGTAATGCGCACAAGCGTGGCATAAAAGTGATCATAGCCGGAGCCGGAATGGCTGCCCACCTGCCCGGGGTAATTGCTGCTTTCACCGCACTGCCTGTAATCGGGGTTCCGGTAAAATCATCGTTCGATGGCATGGATTCGTTGCTGGCCATAGTACAGATGCCTCCCGGAATACCGGTAGCCACCGTTGCCGTAAATGGCGCCCGTAATGCCGGCATACTGGCAGCCCAAATGATTTCACTTGGGGACGAAGACCTTTTTGCAAGGCTGGTAGCTTTTAAAGAAGAGCTTAAAAAGAAAATTATCCAGGCCAACGAAGAACTTTCCAAAGTGAAATACGAGTTTAAGGTGTAGGCTGTCAACTCCCGGTGTGGATCTATTTCATCCCATCGGAAGCAAACGATCATGACTGAAAAGATGGGCAAGAAATAGGTTGTTGCATCTTCTGAAAAGCAGAGAAAACCCTCCGGTCCGAAAAACCGGGAGGGTTTTCTGTTTTTATGATGTGATTTCATGCAAAAGCTGTTTGCCCAAAGGTTTTCAACAACAGGCTGTTAATATTCAATCGGAAAGGAATTTAAAGCATCGCGATATAGCCGTATTTTAGCTACAACAATACTTAACTGCATCAACCATTCTGATTTTTATGAAAAAAGCCATTCTGTTGTTTACGCTCCTCCTTGGCATGGCGACCCCGGCAGTTTTTGCTCAGCGACAAGGCATGATAACCATCAATACCCGGTTTACAGGCATTATTGATGGATATGACCTGAATACAAAAACCGTGATTTATATGGATGGCAACCTGGTTGGCGAAACCACCGAACAATTGCAATCGGAACCAAACTCCTGTTCAGTAAATTTACGCAGGGGGAAACATACATTCCGCATTGTGAATATGGCCCGCTGCAACGGGAAATGGGAAGAGCATACGTATAAAAATAATTACTCGATAGATGCGCTTTACGAAACCAAAATAAAGCTGAAGAAAAGAATGACCATTAACCTGCTTTTCGATATTTCCAAAGAAAAAACATTTGCCACGCTGAAATAATCCTGCCATCAGGCTTGATTCACAACTCTTTACGAACATTTTTTTCTTGCAATCATAATCCCATCCCGCAAAGGCAACAGCACATGTTCAACACCGCTGTGCTGTTTCACAAATTTATTGTATCCAACGATACCGGCCGTTTCGCGATCCGTTTCGGCTCCCGGTTTAATTACGCGGCCATACCAGAGTGTATTATCGGCAAGTATATAGCCACCCGGCTTTACCAGCGGGTACACCAGCTCGAAGTACCTCACATAACTTTCTTTATCGGCATCAATAAAAACCAGGTCGAACGGCCCGGACATGCTTTGAATGATTGCCGCAGCATCGCCTACCCGCATTTCAATGTTGTCCTGCAGTCCGGCTTCCTTAAAAAATGGTTTTGCAAAATCCTCCATTTCGGGATTGCAATCGATGGTAATCAGTTTTCCGCTCTCCTTCAGTCCCTGCGCCAGGCAAATGGCCGAATAGCCGGTAAACGTACCAATTTCGAGAATAGCCGCTGGTTTTATCATGTGACTGATCATTTGAAGGAAGGCTCCCTGCAGATGACCGGACAACATCTGGGGCTGGTGCGTACGCAGGTGCGTAGCCCGCGCTAAGCGTGCCAGCACCGGCATTTCGGGTGAAGTATGTTGGTCAGCATATTTTTCGATGCCCGGCAGCATAAGGCTTTCGTCAAAATCAGTCATTTTCAGGTGGTTTTCTGGTTGTTAAAAATAAGCATGCTGAGTTGGGAAGGATCTAAAGTATGGTTGGCAATTTCCAGCAGGTCCGAAGCCGAAACTGCATC
>CAYNVK010000089.1:0-9747 GCA_964400395.1 uncultured Lentimicrobiaceae bacterium
CATCAACTTCATCTTTGGGGCGATTCCAGTTCTCGGTTGAAAAAGCGTACAAAGTGACATATCTCACTCCAAGTTCAGTGGCAGCCTCGGCCGTTTCGCGTACCGACTGCACCCCGTTATTGTGACCATAAACACGTTGTTCGCCACGTTGCTGAGCCCACCTGCCATTCCCATCCATTATAATGGCAATATGCTTCGGCAGTTTGCTTTTATCGATTGTGTCGATCAATTTGTTCTTCTCCATCATTTTCGACAAATTTAGGCTTTTGTAGTTTACTGTATAAGCCCTGTTTGTTAATTATTCTTAATGTGATTTATACTGGTTATTAGACACATAAATTATCAATAACCTTCGCGCTGGTGGTCGAGGCAACCCTCTTTTTTCAACATCCTGATTTTTACCGTTAAAGAAACTCCCGCAAAGGAATACCAGTCGGTATTACGCGAGTTTCCCCGCTGCATTCCTGCAACGTGTGTAAGCGTAGGGTCGGATGCAAGCCCCATGGTTCCTTCCGATGCCGGGTTGTTGAGGTAATAGGTCTGACTCACATCGTCGAGATAATCGGTAGTGGTTTTGCGCATGCCCCACTCCGCTCCAACCCCGATAAGTTTGCTAAGGCTGTATTTTACTCCAATACCGAAAGGCATGCTGAAAGCATACGAATTGTACGATTCCGATTGCCCTTCAGTAAGCAAAGGCTGTAGCTCTACCTTTTCGCCACCCACGTTGCCGTAAGGTTTAAAAAAGAATACAGCAGCTCCGCCAAAAATATAGGGAGTTACCGGATGTAATTTACTGCCGATATAGTATTCGAAAAAATTGATCTCCAGCTGCACACCGCCTTCATAAATTTTCGATTCGAAATTCAGGTTGCGGTCTGTATTGTTAATGTTTGCATCATCGCCGGCCACGGAACCAACCAGCCCGTGAGCGCGAACGGATATCCGCGAATTGATGTTCTGCCTGTATAAAACGCCAAATGCCGGTTTCGACAAAGTGAAGGGGCGCGCCGGGTTGAGATCGCCTACATAATAGGTAACCCCACCCAATAATCCCAAATCTGCCGATTTTTGAGCGTTGGCGGTCAAAGCGCAAAGCGCCACGAACGTAATTAAAATACAGTGTTTCCGCATATTTTTTTGAGGGTGCAAAGGTAGTATTATTATTGATACAGAGCGCATAGTATTGCCGGCTGTCAAAATTTTGATTTCCAATTCATGCACTCAATATGTGCATTTTAAACGGCCGGGAACAGATCAACCAGCAAACAGGTGTAGCCGGCTTTCGCCGGGGGAAGTTTACAAGCATTGCTATTGTACCGGAACCCGCTCAACATATTTAAAAGAACCTGTTTTACAGCGACATAACACACCGCGTTAAAACCGGGCCCCAATCCGGATGTTGAAGATTACAGGCAGGATACAATGAAATTTAAAAAAGACAGGAAACCTAAATCCGGGGAATATTTTCTAGTTCCGGATATCCGAACCCCAGTTCAGCTTGGCACGCATGGTTGAGAAAAAGTTCTCATTCGGCCGCAGTACCAGGTTCACCTCAAAATCAGCTTTCCCTACAACCAGTTCAATACCAGGTGTTATAACCGCTGATTGCGAATCCATACCAACCAGGGCCTGGCGATCGCGGCTATCGACCCTGATACGGATCAAGCTATTGTCAGGAATAACGACCGGCCGGACCGATAAATTGTGCGGTGCAATAGGCGTAATGACGAAATTGCTCGAATCGGGCGTAAGTATTGGTCCCCCGCAACTTAACGAATACGCGGTCGAGCCGGTTGGGGTAGCAACAATAAGCCCGTCGGCCCAATACGAATGCAGGTTTTGCCCGTTTACCGATACATGTACCACCACCAGCGACGAATTCTCCTTTTTGTTAATTGAAAGTTCATTGAAGGCATAACTAAAATCGCCAAACATTTCATGGGGCGATATCAAACTGATAAGGGTTCGTTTTACAATTCCATAGCGGTTTGCCAGGATATCATCAACAGCAGCAATAATTTCGCTTCGCGGTATGCTCGACAAAAAACCCATACGCCCGAGGTTAATGCCAGCAATGGGTATTCCCGAATCGCGGACCAGCCTCACCGCATGCAGCAAGGTTCCGTCGCCGCCGATTGAAAAAAGCAAATCTGCCTGTCCCCGCAAATCGGTGTGATCGTTAAAAATAGCCACTTCAGGTCCGAAAATAAATTTATCTTTCAGGAAATCGTAAAAGGGCTTCCACACCAAAAGCCGGCAACCGCCTTTTTCGAGTGCATCCATAAGCAACCTGAAATATCCGAACTGGTCGGCATTAAATTCTTTTCCAAATAATGCTATTCTCACGTTATAAGCTGTTTGTGTTTATATAAATAGTAAGGAACCCCGGGGGATTAAATGCCCGCAATAAAGTGAATAAAGATACCACTTTTACCTGATTTATTCACCGCATACTCCAGGCGGACCACTTTGTCGTAATAAGTAACCAGGTCGAGGCCCAGGCCGGCCCCAACCAGCATGGTGGCCGGAAGCTTATTCTCAAATTCGCCAATCCACTGGGGCTGCCACACATAAGCTGCATCGGCAAAAGCCGTTAGGTATAGCGCATAATGGATCAGCCCGAATTTTGGAGTAGGAATAAAACTGATATTGGTAGATTGTTCGGGAACGAGGGCAAATTTAACATTTGACCGAACCAGGGCAAAATGCTTTCCATCAATTACATTATACTCATACCCACGCACATAGTCGCGGTTGTAACCCAGTGCCTGCATCAGAAAATAAGGCTGCCACGCCCCCGAAGAAACTTTGCCGATGAACGACAGACCGGAATACCAGCGGCCGCCGAGCTTAGAGTAATAACGTGTGGTGGTTTTAGCCCATGCAACATCAACCGGCTTTTCAAAGCCAAAACCCAGGCCCGATTTATTCAATTCAACATCCAAATACCAACCGGTAAGCGGATAATATTTTATATCGCGATGATCGATTTTTAGCTTATAATAAAGATTCAGAAAAACCGGCTCATTTACAGACTGATAGCTATAATCGGGATTCAGCTTAAGCAGTGAATCCGAAAAAGACATGGCCCGCAAACCGATGGTTAACTGGTGGGTAGTAAAGATATTTTTCCGGTAAGTATTGTTAACCGAAACAAACTTTTCGCTGCTCAGTCCTTCGGAAACAAAAGCGAATTGTAGCTTATCGCCGGTAGTGATATACCCGGTTTCCCGATTTCGCTTATACCCGGCGGAGAAGCCCATCCCGAAATGTTTTTTCTTATCGAGGTATGGATTATTGTAGGCAAGGCTCAGCTCGTAATTTTTGCCGAACTGCAATTTAGCATCCAGTTCGTCCATCCGCCCGGTAAAATTGAACCATTTTATATCGAGGCCATAATTGAGGCGTGTAAAATCGTGGGTTTTTAACCAGGCATTGAAATTTCGGTCGGTGATCTGCAAAATAGGCACCGGCCAAATATACCAGCGTTCAACAACCGAAATCTTTATTTTCATCAACGCCCAAACACCAGTCCCCGAAACAGGTACTGTATCAATAGTTACAAAGTTAAAAAGGGAAGTATTCAGCAGGTTGAGCCTGGTTTGGTTAACAATCCGGCTGAATTCGGGTGCCGGGTATTTCTCCCCTACCGCAAAAAGCAGCTCTCTTTTTATGATTTGCTCCTTAGTTTTATCGTTCCCTGTAATTTCGACAGATGCAACCTGTACGGTTTGCGAAGTGGAGTCGGCCTGTGCCTGAAGGCTGATTGTACTAAAACCCAGCAAATACAACAGCAGCAATGCAGTTATTGCATGTGCATGCGATGTATGATGTGCCCTGTTAACAAGCATGAACCGGGATCAGACGTTTAAATAAGTCATCAGAAGATCGTAGCGTTCGCGCAGATTATCGAAATAATCACTTTCGAAAAACGAGGCCTTAATGGTATAATCGTAACGCAAAAACGATTGTATCACAGGCTGAATATCAATACGGTTAAGCTTAAGCGTGAGTTCCAGACGGGTAGTATCGGCTGGCGAACTGATATAGAAACTCAGGATTTTGGCGTCATTATCTTCAACAATTTTTGCAATTTCAACCATCGAGAAATCGTTTGCGTTCAACTCAAGAACAACAATTCCTCCAGGGTTGCTCACCGCAGCAGTGACAGCCATTTTTTCGACCATATCCAGCAAGGTAATCACCCCGAGGTAGCTCCCTTTTTCGTCAACAACCGGCAGGGTGGTAAGTTTATAGTCGGCAAACAACTTCATGGCCTCATATATATGCCGCGATTGCAGGAGCGAAACATTTTGCAGTTTGAGCTGGTAATTCCAGATTGGTTCTTCGAAGGACTCGGCTGCATAAATGTCATCTTCCGATATCAGCCCCAGGAACTGTGTGTCACTCACCACAGGAAGGTGCGAAACCCTGAATTCGTCGAACCAATGCATAGCCATCAGCCCGGTATCCGAAGGTTTAAGCGGCATCACAATGCCTGATATGAGTTCTTTAGCAATCATATATTTATGCGCTCAAATATCGTGCCTTTAATTGGTAAAACCTAAGGCGGGGTTTTGTAATTTTGCAGCCTTAATTATAAGCGATGACAAAGTTAAGCGTAAATATTAATAAAATTGCCACAATTCGCAATGCGAGGGGTGGAAATATGCCGGATGTGCTGAAGGCTGCCATTGATTGTGAACTTTTCGGCGCGCAGGGTATTACGGTGCATCCCCGGCCCGACGAACGCCATATCCGCTACAGCGATGTTTATGAAATTTACCCGCTGGTAAAAACGGAGTTCAACATTGAGGGCAATCCTATACCGCGTTTCATCGACCTGGTATTGGAAGTAAAGCCAGCACAGGTTACCCTGGTACCCGATGCACACGATACCATTACTTCGAATGCAGGCTGGGATACCATAAAGCACAAATCGTTTCTGAAAGAAATTGTTGCGGAATTTAAGGCCCATGGGATACGTACCTCCATTTTTGTAGATCCGATTACCGACATGGTTGCCCATGCAGCCGAAACAGGTGCCGACCGCATTGAACTGTATACCGAAGCCTATGCCACCAACTACATCACCGATCGCGTAGCAGCTATCAAACCTTACGTAGAAGCAGCCCGGGTTGCGACTTTAAACGGACTTGGGATAAACGCCGGCCACGACCTCGACCTGAACAACCTCTGGTATCTCGTAAGAACCATACCCGAAATTAAAGAAGTTTCCATTGGCCATGCCCTGGTGAGCGAAGCCCTATACATGGGACTTGAAAAAACTATTCAGCTGTATCTTCAGCAATTAAGATAATACAGAGCTATTACCAGTTTTTTTTGCAATTTGAAGATTTTATCCATTCACCGGGCTTATCAGCGACAAACAAAGCATCCGGATGTTAATAGGATGAATGCATTTTACCATCGAAGCACAAATTCAAAACACGGAATGATGATAAAAAAATCATTGATACTGATTTTGCTTATGAGCACAGTGGCTGCCATGGCACAAAAAATTATTGAGCCCCGTGAACTTGAAGAAAAAAACGGGGTATTTTACCAGAAAGGATCGCAGGTTCCATACACCGGTATGGCAGTTGCTTTGTTTCCTGACGGGAGTAAACAGATGGAAACCCCTTACCTGAACGGCAAACAGAATGGACTCGAAACCGCCTGGTATCCTGACGGAGCCATCATGATGGAAATCACCTATCGCGACGGCGAATTCAACGGGCCATATCGGTTTCATTATCCCGGGGGCAGCCTCGAATACGAAAAAATATATGCAGGAGGCTTGATGAATGGCCCATCCGTTCATTATTATGCCGACGGCAAAAAAGAGTATGAAGGCACATATACCGATTGTCGCGAAACAGGCACCTGGACTTATTATCACCCGAATGGCCAAAAAATGAAAGAAGGTAGTTTTAAGCTTGGATTCGAAGATGGGAAATGGCAGTTTTGGAACGAAAAAGGAGAAGCCGTTAAAACGGTTATTTACAAATCGGGCGAAATCGTTTCGGAACAAAACAGCAAATAGTACCATCGTATAGTTGCAACCGATAACACCATCAGTTTAACGTATTTTA
Source organism: uncultured Lentimicrobiaceae bacterium (assembly GCA_964400395.1). GTDB lineage: Bacteria > Bacteroidota > Bacteroidia > Bacteroidales > UBA4417 > UBA4417. Next base: position 6,099 of record CAYNVK010000089.1, read on the forward strand.
TATGAAACTTTTTTACCGTGAATTTGGCAGCGGGCAACCTGTTATTATCCTGCATGGATTGTTTGGGCAAAGTGACAACTGGGTAACGGTAGCACGCCGCATAGCCGACCAGTTTCATGTATATATCCCCGATCAGCGTAACCACGGGCAGTCGCCGCATGCTTCTGTTCATAGTTTTCCGGCTATGGCCGACGATCTTTCAGCCTTTATTGAAGAGCATAACATCGTAAACCCGATTATTATAGGCCATTCGATGGGCGGAAAAACCGCCATGACGTATGCACTCGAAAATGCCGGCGACGTAAAAAAGCTGGTTGTTATTGATATCAGCCCGCGAAGATATCCTGAAAGAAAAATCCATACCCAGGTGATAAGCCAGATGATGAGTATTGACCTCGCTTCGGTAACAACGCGCACAGAGGTTGAAAAAATACTGGACTCGCAGATTCCTGACAGCCGGGTGCGGATGTTCATCATGAAAAATTTATACTACAAAATACATGGCAAACTGGCCTGGCGGCTGAACCTCGAAGCAATAAACCAAAGTATGGATTTACTTTTCGATGGCATAAGCAGCGACCACAGCTACCCAGGACCTTCGCTTTTTATTCGTGGCGGAGAGTCAGATTATATATTAGATCCCGATATTCCTTTGATTGAGAATTTATTCCCGTCGGCCATCATAAAAACAATTCCCGGGGCATCGCATTGGGTTCATGCGGATGCCCCGGAAGAATTGTGTTTCCTTTTAAGCAGTTTCCTCGAGAGGGAGTGCAACTATAGATAATGATCTAAAATAAAAGGCTTGCAGTAAAGGAACGGTCAGAAACCTTTTCTGCAAGTCTTTCGGTATTCGCATTAGTATCTTTCGACATCAACACTGGCTACACCTGCCTGCAAATCGATTTTAATTTTATTCTTGCTTGCGGCGTAATTCGGGGTTTGATAAAGTTGCTTGCCAATTTTGTTGAATCCTTTAAAATTCTTGCTCGACATAAAGGTATTTGAAACAATTTCGCAGCCGGCACTCTCAGGGATTTTAACCGTGATAGAGGCTGCGCCTGCTTCGAGTTTTACATCGCTGAGCGGAAGAATAGCACCCAGTTTTAACACGATGTCCGAAGCGCCCCCCTGTATTTTTACATTGCGTGTTTTAAACCCTGAAAGGTCGAAATCAACCTCGGCAGCGCCCACATTCAGATCCAGGTCCCAGGATGGGACGGGATTGAGTTTCATCACCACGTTATTCCTTACATTTCCCTTGTCGAAATCACCTTTTTCGAGTGAGAGTTCAATACGGGTAAGGCTATCTTCGGCTTTAGCAGTCATAGAGTAGTTGGCTTTGTCGTTGTCGTGCTTTACTTCAATAAGCTTATCGGTACTGTCTTTGATCTGGAAATTGCCTACCCCGATATTCAGTTTGAGTTCGGCATATTTGGTGAGCGAATCAAAGTTTTCGGACATTACGTTGTTATAGCTGGTAACTTCATCCTGATTGTTGTCGCGATGGCGGTTATCATTCCACTCAAACTCCCAATTATTATCATCTTTAGGCGCATAGATTTGTACTGCCAACAAGGTAATAAGTACAGTGCCAACCGAAAGAGCAAGTTTAATCCAGTCTTTTACAGGAATCAGTGAGATACCCCACAGGATAAGGATTACCGGCCAGAGGTGCCACATGGTATGCCAGCTGAAGAACAGTACGCCGGTATTTTTCAGGATAAAAAGGACGCCTATGATAACCAGCAGCAGTCCCCAGAATATTTTACGGTAGCTCATAATATCAGGTTTTATTGGTTTGAAAGAATCTGTTTGATCAAAATTTCAGGATTAGTTATTCTTGTTTATCGCTTTTGCGTTCAGCATAGCTGGTTGCAATAAGCACACCACCTATTACTACAAGTACGAGTGGCCACAGATCGCCGAAATGGATATTCGGGATAAACCTGTTGGCGAGGAAGATCATTCCCAGCGATATCAGCACTATACCACCTATGAGTCCGTTCCGGTTTTCGGATTTAACGGGAACATTAAAGGGGTTTGCAGCATTTCCGGCAGGATTGTCGCCGGCAGCCGGTTCACCGGGGTTTGCAGGTCCGAAAGGGTCACCTGCACCCATGTTCATGCTAAAAGGGGTAATTGGTTCGAGTGGCAAAGCAATCCACAGGATAAGGTAAACAATAGCACCTCCGCCACCGGCAAAGGCAATTATTACAAAAAGCAGCCTGATAATTATCGGATCGATGTCGAAATACTCGGCTATTCCACCTGCTACACCACCAAAAACTTTGCTCTTAGCTGACCGATACAAACGTTTATTCTTTTCCATGACTTTTAGGCTTTAAATGTTTTGTTGTTTTAGCATGTGACGCAGGGTTACCAGGCAGGTTACACGAAAAATTAACATTTTCAAAATAAATTGCTGAAGGGTGTAATAATTTAAACACTCAGTGCAAATGCAAACCATTGAATACCCGTTATTTCAAGGTAATTTACACGAGCAGAAAGAGCCGTATCGGTTTTTATAAAATTCGGAATAAAAATAAGTTCTGAAAGCTATTCCTCGTCATCCGTAAGGTCGGGGTCAGGAGCCGGCGCTACCCTCACAGCTACCAGAACGCTTATTTCGTACAAGGCATACAGCGGAATGGTAACTATCATCTGACTAAAAACATCAGGCGGTGTAATAATAGCAGCAACAATAAGGATAATAACAAATGCATATTTCCGGTTATTTTTCAGCAAAGCCGGGGTGATAATTCCAATTTTGGCCAGTACATACACAACAACGGGAAGTTCGAAAACAACACCTACACCCAGTATAGTGGATGTTACGGTACTGATATAGGAAGATAATGAAATCTGGTTTACTACCATCGAACTTACCTGGTATGTTCCCAGGAAGTTAAGCGTCCAGGGAACCATTAAATAATAGCTGAACAGCACCCCTAAAATAAACAGGAACGACATAATAAAAACCGCCCTGCGGGCATAACGTCTCTCTTTGGCGTAAAGCGCAGGCATAATAAACTGCCACAACTGGTATATTATAAATGGCGATCCGATGATAAGTCCGGCGAACATTGAAACCGTCATATCCGTCATAAACTGCCCCGAAAGGTTAAGGTTTATAATGGATAGCGACATTGGCGGAAGACACAGACTGTCGGCATGGATTAATTTACCCAGCTGGCAGAGCCACTTATATGTTATAAAATCGGGTTCTTTGGGAGCAAGCAATATTTTATCAAAAATAAACCGGCTATAAATAAAGGCGATCACGGTCATTACAAACCAGGCGAGTATCATCCTGAAAAGACGTTTACGCAGCTCAGTGAGATGCTCCCAAAAGGTCATCTCGTCGCCGGAAGCGGAATCACTGTTTTTTGATTTATTTTTGAATAATGCTGCCACTGTATAAATTATGATTGGCAAATTTAGGGATATTTATCGAAGCACTTTAAATGAATTAATCAAATAACGAGTATTTATAATGAGCTGCCTGACTCCGGTAACAGGCATTCCCAAAAAGCCGGATGGGAAAAAGCAGAACGGAAATCAGAATTTTTATCCGGGTGTATGAATTCAGCCTAAAACCAACAGGGTGAAACAAGCTATGCATAACGCGAAAAAACGTGACATAATC
>CAYNVK010000090.1:0-9734 GCA_964400395.1 uncultured Lentimicrobiaceae bacterium
ACCATCACGGGGCCTTCTGTGCATGCAACTGCTTTGCGCTGCGTTTCGTTTAATTCGTCGAGTATGTTATGGCTCAATGTATATGTTCTGTTTTAAAGAATTGCAAATTTATAGCATATGCCTATGCCGCCGGAAGAATTTTATTAACATGAAGGTTGATGCCTGCGAAATATCAGGAAATTGAAAATGCAAAATCGAAAAGGGAAACAGAAAAGTGATATTTATTCGAATTAAACCGGAGTATATTGAAATGAAGTAAAGCTGATCACTAATGACAACTCATCCAACTCTTTATGACCTGTAAAACTCAATCTTCGACAATCGAATCACTCCTACATCCTCTTAATAAATCTATCTTCGACTATTGAATGACCACTCAATCTACCCAAAAACCCAACTATCTCCACCTTCAACCATCGAATGACTTACCCTCGCGTCCCTGGTTTCTCGCAGAGGCGCAAGGCATTGCGTCTCTACTCAATTAACCGTATTCCATTCTGCCCGATTTCGATCACCCGGTTTTTATACAAACTCCCGACAGCCATTTTAAAATTTTTCTTGCTGATGCCAAAGACTTCATAAATTTCGTCGGCAGGGCTTTTATCGGTAAGTGGCATGAAGCCATCGTTGCGTTTTAGGTATTCGATGATCAACTCAGCCGATGACTGCGCTTTTTTGTATCCGGCAGGGTAGAGGCTCAGGTCAATTTTACCATCTTCACGTACCTTATTAATATATCCTGTTATGTGCTCGCCGCGGTTCAGGGGCTGGAACACTTCGCTGGCGTACAACATTCCCCAATGGGCATCATTGATAATGGCATTAAAACCCAGGGGGCAGGGTCCGTAAATAAATAATTCCACTTCTTCGCCCGGTTTATAGTCAGCGGGCTGCAGTCCCAGGAACTTATCAACTTTGGCCGAAGCAGCTATCCGCCCCGTTTTTTCATCAATATACACATACACAATATGCCAGCTACCGGGTTCCATTTTAAGTTTCTGTTCCCTGAAAGGCACCAGCAGATCTTTCTGCAAACCCCAGTTCAGGAAAGCGCCGATTTCATTTACTTCCACCACTTCAAGCAAAGCAAATTCACCTACTTCACAATAGGGTTCTTCTTTGGTGGCAATAATCCGGTCTTCGGAATCGAAATAAAGGAACACTTCAATTTCATCCCCTTCTTTTAAATGTCGGGGAGCATATTTGCCCGGCAGCAGGATATCTCCCAGTTCTTCACCATCCAGAAAATAACCACTACTGGTTTCACGAAGCATTTTTAATGTGTTGTACCGACCTACTGTTGCCATGAAAAACGTAATTTTATGATGCCCGGCAAAGGTACACGCTTTTTACCTCTATCCCAACCAAAAAGCTTTTATTGCTTTGGCCCTCACTTGAGCTACCTTTTTTGCTCAGCCCCTTCATCACCTATAACCCCCTCTCGCCGTCTCTCCCTTTTACTTCGCTACCGCATGCATTCCCCCTCTAAAATCCGGCTTTCACCGATTTCCGCTTTACCGGTTCAACTATGTGCCGTACATTTGTTTCATCAATTTATAACACTGTAAACTTTTTAGCCATGGATTACAACTATAACAAAACTGAAAACAGCGCACATGACCATGCTCATGGCAGAGGATTGTCCGGCAAAGCCGCTGTGCTGGGTGTGCTGGTAATTGCAGCAGGTCTTTTGCTGCTTGCACGCAACACCGGATTTCTCGATGCTTCCGTTAGCCGCATCCTTTTTTCCTGGGAAATGCTTCTTATTGCCATTGGAGTTGTGAATATTTTCTGGCGTCAGTCGTTCTGGTCGGGAGTGATTCTGATCGGCATCGGCGGATTTTTCCTGCTGGTAAACTTTTACCACATGCCTTTCAGCACCTGGCAACTATTCTTCCCGGCACTCATTATCCTGGTGGGGCTAAAAATGATATTTGGCCCGTCGAGGCTGGAACGACGCCTGAAGAAAGAACCGATTTTTACATCCACTGAAGCCAATGACGATTTTTTCGAGGATATCGCTGTGTTCGGAGGCGGCGAACGTCGGGTGATTACTCCGAATTTAAAAGGAGGTCGTATGGTTGCCGCGTTCGGCGGTTCCAAAATTGATTTGTCACATAGTAATATTGCTGCAGGTGACAGGCCCATGATAGAAGTTGTTTGTATCTTCGGCGGAACAGCGCTGCTGGTACCTTCCGACTGGAATGTAAAAGTGGAGGTTTTTAATATCTTCGGCGGTTATGCCGATAAGCGAATTCCTTCGCAGATTGACTACAACAAAACGTTAGTCATTAAAGGGATTACAATTTTTGGTGGTGGCGAGATCAAGAGTTTCTGATTTTCAGTACCTTTAGCTCCCGCTATCTGTAAAAGGGATAAAATTCAGTTGCACAAAAACGGGTCTTGATTATTTGCCTGGTTAACTTGTTAAAATAACCGATACAAATACCTGGATGACTTTGGAAAAATCATTTTTCATTCGCAATCTCTGGATGTATTACATTGCATTTTGGGTGGCTGTGGCAGCCATCCAATTTGCGTTGCAATATGGGGTGTACGATCAGGATTTAACAGTAGCAACCGCTGATTGCCTGGTGTCGAATTTTATTTTTGCGCTGCTGGGTGTCGGTCTTTGGTTTATGATCCGGTTTTCGAGCAAGCAAGTGAGCGGCTTTGTGATGAATATTGCCTATCACCTTGCAGGATGTGCTTTTACTATCCTGCTGTGGCAGATCCTTTCATACGCTGTTCTTCGCACACTATTCAGCAGCAACGAAGTTTACATGAAGTTCCTGGTTACTTCGATGATTGTTCGCGTGTTAACCGGTGTGCTGATATACTTCCTGTTGATCTCGGTCGATTACCTGGTGCTGAGTTTCGAAGAAATGCAGGATAGAGCCGAACATGAAGCCGCACTTTCGGCTATGCTGCGCGATGCCGAACTCAATATGCTCCGTTCACAAATCAGGCCTCATTTCCTGTTCAACAGTTTAAACTCGGTAAGTGCCCTCACGCTCACCAACCCCGAAGCAGCGCAGGATATGATTATAAAACTTTCAGAATTTATGCGGCACTCACTCAACCTGGGTGCCGAAACCATGAACTCGCTCAACGATGAATTGCACCATGCCTCATTATACCTCGACATCGAAAAAGTCCGTTTCCCCGAAAGGCTGGAAGTAGAAAAACAGATTGATCCCGCCTGTGGCCAAATGATGCTTCCCGCCATGATCCTTCAGCCGTTGCTCGAAAATGCTGTTAAACATGGTGTCAATACCATGCTTACTACCTGTAAAATAAAACTTACCGCTACCTGCCACGAAACGGCGTTGGGCATATCGATAAGCAATAATTTCGATCCCAATGCTGTCCCCCGCAAAGGAACCGGCACAGGGCTCAGCAATGTTCAAAAACGCATGGCTGCCATTTATGGCCGCAACGACCTCTTTTCATCCAAAGCCACGAATGATGTTTTCGAAGTGAAACTTCAGATACCCGCTCAGATTGGGATAGCCAAAAATTAAATGTTACCCTTGGCATAAAGGCCCTTGTGGACGTCAATTCAATTTATGGAGATAACCAGTCTGAATAAACCACTTAATTTATCCTGCAGATCAAAACAATAAAAATTAAAAAATTATACGATGAAGCCTGTTTCTGCCATTATTGTTGACGATGAACCCCTGGCACGCGATATAGTGAAGCGTTATGCCTCAGCGATTGAAGGATTAAATATTGTTGCCGAGTGCAGTGATGGTTTCGACGCGCTCAGGCAAATACAAACCCTGAAACCCGATCTCCTTTTCCTCGACATACAGATGCCCAAACTGGATGGATTTGAGCTGCTGGAAGTGCTCGAATACAATCCGGCTATTATTTTTGCTACAGCATTCGATCAGTTTGCTATCAAAGCTTTCGAAATGAATGCTATCGATTACCTGCTTAAACCTTTTTCGAAAGACCGGTTCGAAAGTGCTGTGCAGAAAGCTATTCAGCGTATTACAGTTGAAAAAAGTAACAGCAGTCAAACGTTGGAAACACTGAAGGAAAGTGTCCAGGAATCGCGCGGAACACTCGACAGGATTGTGACCCGCCTTGGATCGAAGGTTACTGTGATTCCAACCGACCGGATCTGGTATATTGAATCTGCCGACGATTATGTTATGATCTATTCGGAGTTGGGTAACCACCTGAAGGAAAAGACCATGAAATATTTCGAGGAGCACCTGCCTGCCAACAATTTTGTACGCATTCACAGGGGATCTATTATTAACCTGGCACAGATTGCAGCCATCGATCCTTATACCAAAGACACTCACCTTGTAACTCTAAAATGTGGTGCAAAGCTGCGTGCCAGTGCCGAAGGATATAAAAGATTACGGGCGCTTTTATAGGTACCGGTGTCTGTACACCCGTAGGGTGTCTGACACCGAAATTAAAAAATCATTTCTATTTCTTCTTTACTTAATGTTAAATCAGAATTATTTCTAATATCTATCTCAGGTAAGTTAAGCCTAGTTTTACCGACTTGAACATTAATTATGCTTTCGTTCCGCAGCCCACAATAATCCTTATACGACGAATATTCCCATTCCAACATATTTTCAGACAATCCTGCTTTTACCGGATTTTGATGCAAATACCAAAAAGCAGTTAGCGCATCACTTTTATTTTCTAGTAATTTTGATTTTGTCTTTTGTTGAAACAGGCTACCAGTGCGGTTTTCCCGAAAATTAATTCTTTTTGAATAATTGCTTTGAAGTAATTGAAATCCGTTGGAAATGGAAGGCATAATATTACCGCCCCATTTGACCGGTTCGAGGCTTGCATCATTAATGTCAACAATGAAATGAAAATGATTTGGCATCAGGCACCAGGCAATTATCTGGCATCGGTTTGCAATATATTTCTTGCAAAGGAAGATAAAATGCATAAAATCTTCATCGTTGAAAAAGATTTGCTCCTTGTTATTGCCTCTATTATATATATGGTATAATCCGGGTTGAGTAAAATTCATTGGATAAAATTAATAAAAATGTCTGCATTCTCGCAGAGTGTCTTCCACTTTTATATTGGATTATTTCTAAAAAGTACTGGATTCTTCACCTCAATAAGAGCCTGTCCCTCCAACGCAACAAACGGTGTCAGACACCCTTCGGGATGTACAGACACCGTTTTTACCCTTCAAGCGCACAGATGTCTTTCATGATTTTTTCGTTCCTTTGCACTGTACTTTATCCAACATCTCCATGCACCTCCCGGTTTTCTATCTTATCAATTTTTCTATTATCCTTGTCGTATTAATTTTCCTGGTAAAATACCTGTGGGATATTTTTTTTGGCGAAACGTATGAACCGCCAGTCTGGGAAAAAGCACGGAAGAATGGGAATATAAGTAAGGAGTTGCTGAAGGCCTCGCGAAATTACCCCGACAAGGTGAGGCTGTACAATTTCTGGTTACAAGTGCAACGCATTCAAAATAATGGTGTTGAAGGCGATTTTGCCGAACTTGGGGTATACCAGGGTGATAGTGCGAGAATGCTCCATCTTATGGCCCCCGGGCGCGTGCTACACCTGTTCGATACTTTCGAAGGTTTCACCGGTGCCGATTTACAAACCGAAAAAGGGGAGGCAGCCACTTATTCTTCCAAAAACTTTGCCGATACGTCAATTAATAAGGTATTAACGAAGATTGGCGGTAATTCTGAAAAACTTCGTGTACATGCCGGGTATTTCCCTGCTTCGGCAGCCGGGTTGAACGATATCAGGTATGCCCTGGTAAATATGGATGCTGATCTTTACAATCCTACCAGGGCAGGGCTCGAATACTTTTATCCCAGGTTAGCCCCCGGTGGAATTATTTTTATACACGACTATAACCACAAATGGGAGGGGCTGGCGAAAGCTGTCGACGAGTTCGTGATGACCATACCTGAATCCCTGGTTTTATTGCCCGATTTTGATAGCACGGTGATGATCGTGAAAAACAGAATTTGAAAAATTTATGTTTTCAGGCCGGCATGTCAGGCTTTGAGATTTAATTTAATAAATTATTTTAGTTGTTCAAAATGCTCATTATTAGGCGAATAATGTACTCTGGCGGAGGGATATAAAAAAATCGTGATAAATATTTCAGGTCTATTGTTGTGTGAATCAAATTAGTTGTATCTTTGCACCCTCCTAAAACAGTAGTCTTTTCATAAGGCAACAGTTTATTAGCGAAGGACTAAAGTTTTCAGATAGTCCGGGAAACCTGAGAAATTAAGACGATATAGGTTTCAAAACACGATAATGGCAAGCGATTTTTTGCTGCCAGCTTTTGCGAAAGCCTCTTGTGTTGAACGTCTTAACATCAGAATTATATCCCGTTGTAAACGAAATCAGCCCTTTGTCGGAGAAAACCGCAACGGGCATTTTTTTTGATGCACTTGCAAATAAGGCGGAAAGATTACAAATTAGTTAAGTTATCGCATTGATTATCAAAATTAAATTGTACTTTTGCAGCCCCTTAGAAAAAAAATTGCCGAATTAACAGAAAAATCAATAGATTCAATATGCCTACAATAGCACAACTGGTTCGTAAAGGTCGTCAGAAACTGACAGATAAAAGCAAATCGCCGGCATTGGATTCATGTCCTCAGCGCCGCGGGGTTTGTACTAGGGTTTATACCACAACACCTAAGAAGCCAAACTCGGCCATGCGTAAAGTAGCCAGGGTTCGCCTTACCAACGGTAAAGAAGTTAACGCTTACATCCCTGGTGAAGGTCATAACCTGCAGGAACACTCCATCGTAATGATTCGTGGCGGTCGTGTTAAGGACTTGCCAGGTGTTCGTTACCACATCATCCGTGGCGCCCTCGATACCTCAGGTGTTGACGGACGTAACCAGAGCAGATCAAAATATGGTACAAAGCGTCCGAAAAAAGGCGCAGTTGCAGCCAAAGGTGCAGCAAAACCAGGAGCAAAGAAGAAATAAAACTGATTCGTTACAACGATAAGCATAACTCAACATGAGGAAATCATCACCCAAAAAACGCGTCATACTACCTGATCCGAAGTTCAACGAACAGGTGGTTACAAAGTTTGTAAACAATTTGATGGAGCGCGGAAAAAAGAATTGCGCTTACGATATTTTCTACGATGCTATTGAAATCGTTACAGACAAACTGAAAGAAGACGGTTTGGAAGTTTGGAAAAAAGCATTGGCTAACGTTACCCCAAGTGTTGAGGTTCGCAGCCGTCGTATCGGAGGTGCCACATTCCAGATTCCATCTGAAATCCGCCCGGGTCGTAAACAATCCATCGGAATGAAAAACCTGATCCTTTTCGCCCGCAAACGTCATGAAAAATCAATGGCTTCAAAATTGGCCAGCGAAATAATGGCAGCTTACAAAGAAGAAGGTTCAGCTTTTAAAAAGAAAGAAGATACACACCGTATGGCCGAAGCTAACAAAGCTTTCTCCCATTTCAGGTTCTAGTTAAATAACAAATAAGGAAGGTTTAATACATGTCATCAGATAAACTGAAATATACGCGAAACATAGGCATTATGGCCCACATCGACGCCGGCAAAACGACGACGACGGAGCGTATACTGTATTACACCGGCCGCAATTATAAGCTCGGTGAAGTACATGAAGGTACCGCTACCATGGACTGGATGGTTCAGGAACAGGAACGCGGTATCACAATTACTTCTGCTGCTACTACTGTGAACTGGGATTTCGATTCCCAGGCATATCGCCTTAATATTATCGATACTCCGGGTCACGTTGATTTTACCGTAGAGGTTGAACGTTCACTCAGGGTCCTCGATGGTGCTGTTGCAGTTTTTTGCGCTGTCGGTGGAGTTGAGCCACAGAGCGAAACTGTATGGAAGCAAGCAGATAAATATAAAGTTCCACGTATTTGCTTCATCAATAAGATGGACCGTGCCGGAGCTGATTTCTTTGCAGTTGTTGATGAACTCAAAGATAAACTCGGAGCCAACGCAGTTCCGTTGCAAATACCAATTGGAGCTGAAGATACATTCCAGGGCGTTGTTGATTTAATTAGCAACAAAGCTATCATCTGGGACGATCAATCCAAAGGAATGAATTATTCAGAAGGACCTGTTCCTGCTGAAATGGCCGAAATTGTTGATGAGTACCGTACACGTCTTATTGAAGGATGTGCCGAAGAGGAAGATGAGTTGATGGAGAAATACTTCAACGATCACAACTCTATCACTGAAGAAGAAATGCACCGCATCATTCGTCAGTCGGTAATCGCCATGAAAATAACCCCGGTTATTTGTGGTTCGGCTTTCAAAAATAAAGGTGTTCAGAATTTGCTCGACGCAATCTGCTTATACCTGCCTAACCCATACGATGTTGAAGCGGTAGATGGTATAAATCCCAATACCGATCAAGCTGAAGTACGCCACGTTGATTCAGAAGAACCTTTTGCAGCACTGGCATTCAAAATCGCTACCGATCCATTTGTTGGCCGTATAGCATTCTTCAGGGTGTATTCAGGTTCATTGCAGTCGGGTAGTTACGTATTGAATTCATCAACCGGTAAAAAAGAACGTATCTCGCGTATCATGCAGATGCATGCTAACAAACAGATACCTCTCGATTCAATCGAAGCCGGTGATATAGGTGCAGCTGTCGGATTTAAACAAATCCGTACCGGTGATACCCTCTGCGACGAGAAACATCCGATCATCCTCGAGTCGATGACATTCCCCGAACCGGTTATCAGTGTTGCCATTGAGCCGCGTACCCAGGATGATGTTGATAAACTGGATATCGCACTGATGAAACTGGCAGAAGAAGATCCTACGTTTAAAATCCGTACCGACCAGGAAACAGGTCAAACTGTTATCTCGGGAATGGGCGAATTACACCTGGATATTTTAACTGACCGTTTACGCAGGGAATTTAAACTCGAAGTAAACCAGGGTGCTCCCCAGGTAGCTTACCGCGAAGCCGTTACAGGTACTGTTCAGCACCGCGAAGTATACAAAAAACAAACCGGAGGTAAAGGTAAATTTGCCGATATCATCTTCGAACTTGGCCCAGCCGATGATCCTGAATTTAAAGGATTGCAGTTCGTAAATGAGGTAAAAGGCGGAAATATTCCAAAAGAATTTATCGCTCCTATCGAAAAAGGATTTAAAGCTGCAATGTCAAATGGTGTTTTAGCCGGCTTTGCACTCGAAAGTCTGAAAGTTAAATTGCTTGATGGATCATTCCATGCTGTTGACAGTGATGCATTATCATTCGAAGTCTGTGCAAAAATAGGTTTCAAGGAAGCCGCACGCAAAGCTAAGAGTGTGTTGCTGGAACCCATCATGAAGATAGAGGTTAACTGTCCGGATAATTATGTTGGTGATGTAACCGGCGACCTTAACAAGCGTCGTGCCGTGGTTGAAAACATCGATGCCAAAGTAAAATACCAGATAGTAAAAGCCAAAGTGCCCTTGTCGGAAATGTTTGGTTATGTTACAAGCTTACGCACCGTAACATCAGGACGTGGAAATTCGAGCATGGAATTCTCACACTACCAGGAAGTACCAAAGTTCATTGCCGAAGCGGTGATTGAGAAGATTAAAGGATAAAAATTCAGTCATAATAACGTAATAAAAGATTACAACGTGAACCAGAGGATTAGAATAAAGCTGAAATCGTACGATCATAACCTGGTAGATAAATCTGCCGAAAAGATCGTGAAGACGGTGAAATTGACCG
>CAYNVK010000091.1:0-7519 GCA_964400395.1 uncultured Lentimicrobiaceae bacterium
TCTGGCCCTTGAAAATCTCGGTATTCGGGCTATGGCCGATAGCAACAAAAAATCCCTGTATTTCAATATTACGGATTTCATTGTTTTTAACGTTTCTCAGTCGTGCACCTGTAACCACTTTACCGTCGCCGGTAATTTCTTCGGTTACTGAATTCCATATAATTTCGATATTGGGAGTGTTCATTACCCTGTGCTGCATGGCTTTCGAAGCACGCAGTTCGTCGCGGCGAACAATGAGGTACACCTTGCGTCCGAGTTTGGCCAGGTACGAAGCTTCTTCGCAGGCGGTATCGCCACCACCCACAACAGCTATATCCATACCACGGAAGAAAAATCCGTCGCAGGTAGCACAGGCTGAAACGCCATGACCATTATATGTTTTTTCCGATTCCAGACCAAGCCAGCGGGCTGTTGCCCCGGTTGAAATTATTACCGTGCTGGCTTCAATTATTTTGCCGCTGTCGGTAACAGCTTGTAACGGATACTGCGAGAAATCTACTTTCTCGATAATGCCAAAGCGAACATCGGTTCCGAAGCGTTCAGCTTGTTTTTGCAGATCTTCCATCATAACCGGTCCGGTAATGCCCTGCGGGTAGCCGGGGAAATTATCGACTTCGGTAGTGGTAGTGAGCTGGCCACCCATTTGCAGACCGGTATAAACCACAGGTTTCAGATCAGCGCGTGCTGCATAAATAGCAGCGGTATAACCGGCAGGGCCGGAACCAATGATCAGGCATTCAACTTTTTCGGTTTCAGGTGATGACATATAATTTTGTTTAAGAAGATTGTAAAAATAATGATTTTAAATAGTTTTACACAAACTGTACCATTTTAAAAATAAGGCGATTATGCTAGTAAAAAGATGACAGGTTCTGACAAACTGGCTTAAATCGTCACTTTTCCGTCAACCAGCATAAAAAAAGCACCTACAAAATAAATTGTAAGTGCTTGATTTTTAATTTGTCGGAGTGGTCAGACTCGAACTGACGACCACTTGCACCCCATGCAAGTACGCTAGCCAACTGCGCCACACCCCGAGCAAAGCGAGTGCAAAAGTAAGTAAATTCTTTATTTGATTTTCATCGCAACGAAATATTCTTTGTAAATTCTTATATCCCGTTCGAATAGTCACTCTGCTCTTCGCCTTCTTTCAGAAACGAATACTGGTAATCCATCGGGATTATATCCAGGTATTCCTCTACCGATGCTTTCGACAGACAGGCATCAATAATTACGCGGCCCATATCCGAAAGTGAAGGTTTGTTGTATTTTTCAAGTTCGGTACGGAAGAATTCGTACAGGATATCGGCACCTTTGTCATATCCTTCAAAACCTACCTCAGGCTGTTTATATACTTTCAGGAAACGCGATGGGATTTTGGCTCCTTCGATGGTAAGGTAATTTAATTCGTAGCCCAGCAGTGGCGAACGGGCAGGCTGGTACTGGTCGGTACGCAGCTTGGCATTGCCGCGCCTGGTAAGGTATTCGCGCATTAAAAGCTGTGGCTTGAACCCAACTTTCCAAACGCCAATATGTTGGTTAGGCGTAAGCGTATAGCGTGTACGCGGGGTTTGCAGTATCTGCGCAAGCAGCATGTCGGCATGGGGAATCAGTTCGCCTGTTGCAAAAGGCCAGTAAGAGCCAACGCCCTCGCTTTCCATGTTCCCGGTACTGATAATGCTTGGATTTGCATAACCACGGGGCGCTACAAGTCGCCACAGCCATGCCAGTGCGGGTGGCAGGATATGGAACAGCCCGATAATGCCGTACGAAGGATTTTCGAGCGAACTCGGGGGCGTGCGCACTCCAAAACTACGTACATCCACCGAAACAGGTCCTTTCACAATTCCCGGCACTATATCCCTTGGAACGATGATGCGCGGGTTGGCACATTTCTTTCCGGGAGCATCTTCAATATGATCCCATATCAGGGCCGTACATTCGGGCTTGGTTTCAATATTGAGAAATAATAACGGCTTTTTAACTTTTATCGATAATTTTTCGAGGAAGGGATCATCGCCATAGTCGTTTACACTGTCCACCCGGATAAACCACGAGTTCTCGCCATCGAGTATTACCAGTTTGCCGTTATTTTTCTGAATGGATGGATGACACATTGCCATATCATCGGCTACCGGTGCAAAGGTGCAGAACATCGGGATTGAAATAAGCCGCTGTTCATGGGTAATCATGTTTTCGCCTATCAAAACCTGGCCGGTCTGGTCGCGGACAATGTGTCCCAGCAATTCACTTTTACCACCACCGCTGGCACCTTCGTGCATAAATGTGGTAATATTGTCGTAAGGACTGGCCACCTGCACAGCCGAGCAGTGCGTGGTTATCCAGCCTTCTTTTTCACCTTTATCGAGCAGTACGCCGTATAATCCTTTTTTTGCACTGGGGCCCGGATACAGGTTATAGCTGTATACTTCATGCACCTTTTCGGTACGGTTATGCACTACAATCTGCTTGCCGTCGAAATGGGTATGCCTGAAAGTAGGTGCTACAAACAGGGCACTTTCAATCACGAAATTTTCGGTAAGTTCGTCAACAGCTACCATTTGCTGCAACATAGCAACGCCAAGCGCAAAAAAAGCTGCATTTAAGGGAACTATTGCTATACCGCCGGCACCAATGCCATCGCGACCCGCAAAATAGAAAAATACAGCAAGTTCATGTTTTTGAAGCCAATCGTAGGTTTCGTCTTGCAGTGTGCTGAAAGGATACCCGAATTTATCCGCAAAACGGGTCTTGTCCGTAGGCTGTGCATCGGCAATCACCATGGTATTGGGATCGCGCCGGCGCATATAGGGCTCGAGGAAATTGGCCGAAACTCCGTTTTTTACTTTGTGGATGATGGCTTCGGTAATAGTTCCTTTTCCGGGGATATCGTAAACTACTTCGTAGGTCGTATTCTCCTTATTGCCTAAAGCTGCCACAGCCAGGTCGTCGGTGCTCGAAAACACAGTATAGCCTTTGCAGTTGTTCAGGATCCGGATAATATTTTCGGGTAGTTCGATGTTTTTATTTTGTAATGTACTTATGAAATTTTCCATTTGTGGTTTAATGATTAGTGTAAGCCAAAAAGGGGGCAAAGATACATACAAATTTTCGGAATATGGGGAGGCGTATAATCCTGTTGTAGTTTTTAAAGGATTAAAATATTGATATTTACCACTTTAAATATTGATATTAATATATTGATAACATCAGTTTGAAATATGCCCGACAAAATTCATCAAAAAGCATAGCAGCAGCAATTGCAAACGATAGGTAGTTTGTACCGGAATAAAGGAAATGGGAAGCAGAAATTTTAGCGGAAGTAATAATCCGGTCTATTCAGTTTCACTGGTCAGATTGAGCTGCAAAGGCATCGAAATCCAGAAGGTGGCGCCTTCGCCGGGTTCGCTTTCGGCCCACAGCCTGCCGTTCAGGAAAGTGGCAAATTTTTGGGCCACCGTAAGCCCGAGGCCAAGCCCGCCATATTGCCTGGTCGGTGTTTCATCACCCTGCCTGAATTGCGAAAACATCAGGTTCAGCTTATCGTTGGAGAAACCTATGCCATCATCTTTTACATAAAAATCAATCATGTTGTTCTCGCTGAAGGTATACCCGATTTCGATAAATCCATCATCTGAATATTTCAACGCATTGTAAGCCAGGTGGTTCAGGGCGCGTTTTAATTTGTATCCGTCGGTTTGAATACTGAAATTGTTATCCTTGTTGGCTTTAACCACTTTTACAATAATATTCTCTTTCCCAACATTGGCTTTCTCAAGGTTAATCCAGGTTTGCATCGAGTTCAGCAAATCATTTACATTCACTGTTTCAACTTCAATGCCTGTATTTCCGGCTTCAAATTGTGAAATATCAAAAATATCACTGATAATCTCCAGCAGCGAATCTACGTTGCGGTTAATGATATTGGCATAAGTGATCTTGTCGTCTTCGGGCATGGATGGGTTGGCAATAAGCCCTGCAAATCCCATAATGGCGTGTAAAGGGGTACGGAGTTCGTGCGACATATTACACAGGAATGCTGACTTAAGCCTGTCGGATTCACCTGCTTTAAACCGGATGATCTGCAATTCTTCTTTTACGCGCTCAATTTCATCAACCAATTGCTCGTTTTCTTCGGAACAGGCTGCATGCTGTTTGCGAAGCAGTGCCAGTTTTTTTTGTGATTGGATGAAATAAAACAGAAGTATGGCAACAGAAATTGCAAGAATAATGGCAGCAAATAACAGGATAACGTTCATGTAAAGGGATTGCATTTAACCTGGGTAAAGTTCGGAATAAATCTGTTAAAAGCAAAAAATATATGTATTCCTGAAAGTAGTGTGGTGAAGCCGAATCAGGGAGTAATCCTGTGAATGCCTGCCGGGTACTCCTGCGTGATAATGTTAACCAGGATATCGAAGTGCTCCTGGTGTGCTACAAAATCGAGTTTATTGGTATCGATGAGCAGCACCCGAAGCCCCGGCTGCTGCCTGATATAATCGAGGTATCCTTCCTGTATGCGTTGCAGGTAATCATCTTCAATTTTCTGTTCGTACACGCGACCACGTTTACGAATATTGGATTGCAGCCTGCTGATATCGAGATACAGATAAACCAGCAAATCCGGTTTGGGGAGTACATTTTCAATAATGGAAAACAAACGGGAGTACAGCGAAAATTCTTCAGTATTCAATGTTTTCCTGGCAAAAATCAATGATTTAAGAATAAAATAGTCGGCTATGGTAACCGGGTGAAACATATCCTGAACCGCAACCTGGCTTTTTAACTGCTGAAACCTGTCGGCCAGGAACGACAGTTCAAGCGGGAAAGCATAGCGCGAGGGATCTTCGTAAAACTTAGGCAGAAATGAATTGTCTTCGAACTGCTCCAGGATTAAACGGGCATTGAAATGCTGTGCCATTCGGGTGGCAAGTGTGGTTTTGCCGGCGCCGATATTTCCTTCGATGGCTATATAATTATAAGGGATTGTCATATCCGAAATTCAATTCAGGTTAATGGTTAAATAATCGGGCAAATTCATCTTTTTCAATGGCTGCAGTAACCGTGCTTTCGTCGTGTAAGCGTTCCAGTAGTTCATTTACAGTAACTTTAAACACTGGATGTACTAACCCCGGGGCTATTTCGGCGAGTGGTAAAAGTACAAATCTGCGTTTGTGCAACTCGGGGTGAGGAATTACAAGTTCTGGTTCGTTTAACTGATCTGTATCATAGAATAATATATCTATATCAATCGTTCTGCTGCTATACCCTTTACCGGTTCTTTTACGCCCCAGGTTTTTTTCTATGTTCAACACTTCTGCTAAAACTTCATGGGGGCTCAATCCGGTTTGTACCTCTAATACCTGGTTGTAAAATGTGGTTTCAGCTTCAAAACCCCATGGCTCCGACTCAACAACCTGCGAAAACAGCTCAACACGGCCCACCGTTTTATTAATGTGTTGCGCTGCCGCAACCAATAGCATCAGCCGGTCGCCCTGGTTACTGCCTGTTGATAAGTATACCTTTGCCATAAGTGTTGTCCCCGGCCCAAAGGTACAATATGGGATGAAATCGCAACGTAAATTATGTGTACAAGTTTTTAACAGTTTGGTAAACTAACTTTATATTCCTGTACAGCTTATTTGGCGCCAGTCTGTTACAAAAAATACAATTTCATTGGAACAAATTCTGTAACTTCGTATTTGTTTTTCCGTCATACCATTTAAACCTAACACAACATAAAATGAAACAATTTTTTAAATTCACATTCGCCTCCATGCTGGGTTTCCTGCTTGCTGGTTTTCTTGTTTTTATCATTTTTATCGGTATCCTGGTCTCCGCTGTCTCTATGGGTAAGAAAGAAACCGTGGTGGTTCCTGAAAAAACGGTGATTGTGTTAACACTTGATCAGCCTGTTAGCGAGCGCTCGTCCGATAATCCATTAGCACATCTTAACTTTAGCAGGCCTGATATGTCGTCGCAACTTGGCCTGAATGATATTGTAAAAAATATTAACAGAGCTGCCGCCGATAGCAAAGTAAAGGGAATTTACCTTGAGCTTTCGGATATTCCTTCGGGACAGGCTACCATTGAGGAAATAAGAAATGCACTTATCGATTTTAAAAAATCGGGGAAATTTATCTTTGCTTATGCTGAGGTTTTCACCCAGAAATCGTATTACCTGGCCTCGGTTGCCGATAAAATTTACCTGAATCCGGCCGGGGGAATGGAATTTAAAGGTATGGTTGGGCAGGTGATGTTTTTTAAAGGCTTGCTCGATAAAATTGATGTTGAAGCTCAGGTGATACGTCATGGTAAATTTAAAAGTGCCATTGAGCCGTTTACACTCGATAAAATGAGTGAACCCAATAAAGTTCAAACGCTCACCTTTATTTCAGGGATGTGGAACCATATGCTCGAAGGCATTTCGGCCAGCCGCAAAATACCGGTCGACGACCTGAATGCCATTGCCAATGAGTATAAAATACAAACCCCGCAGGATGCTGTAAGCCAGAAAATGGTGGATAAGCTGTTGTATAAGGACCAGGTGCTGGATGAACTCAAAAGCCGCCTCGATGTAAAAAACACCAAAGACCTGAAGTTTATGAAAATTGGTAAGTATGCCAATGCGCCTTTTCCCGAAAGCAGTTCATCGCAGGATAAGATTGCTGTTATTTATGCCACTGGTGATATTATAAGTGGCGAAGGAAATGAGGAAACCATTGGTTCCGAAACCATTTCGAAAGCCATTCGCAAAGCCCGTTTGGATGACAATGTTAAAGCTGTTGTACTGAGGGTAAATTCGCCGGGAGGAAGCGCCCTGGCATCGGATGTAATCTGGCGCGAAATGGTTTTGACCAAAAAGGCCAAACCGGTTGTAGTTTCAATGGGCGATGTGGCTGCCTCGGGCGGGTACTATATTTCGTGTGCCGCCGATAAAATTTATGCCTATCCGAATACCATTACCGGATCAATTGGTGTTTTCGGGATTATTCCCAACCTGAAGGAAATGTTTAATAAAAACCTGGGAATAACTTTCGACGAAGTAAAAACCAACCCGTATGCCGATTATATTCCGGTTACCCGGCCCATGAATGATGCCGAAAAGAAAATTATAACCCGCGATATCGAAAACATCTACAGTACTTTTACTACCCATGTTTCCGAAGGCCGCAAAATGACGGTTGCCCAGGTCGACAGCATCGGGCAGGGACGTGTATGGAGCGGAATTGATGCAAAGCGCATCGGGCTTATCGATGAGTTCGGTGGCTTAAATGACGCTATTAAAGAAGCAGCCAGGCTTGCCAAACTCAAATCCTTCCGTACACAGGAACTGCCTGAGCAAAAAGATACTTTCCAGCAATTGATTGAAACTTTTACCGGCGACAATACCAGGGTATCACTTCGCAAGGAGTTAGGCGCTGCTTATCCGTATTACAAATACCTGAGCCGCATGAGCCGCATGCAAGGCATACAGGCCCTGATGCCCTACGAATTCGATATCAAATAAACGCATTTT
>CAYNVK010000091.1:7619-9705 GCA_964400395.1 uncultured Lentimicrobiaceae bacterium
CTCAGTGCATAATTTTAAAAACCAGTTCTCTCAGCAGTTCGCCCTGGTCGGCGGTGTTGTTATCAATACCAATAGCCCTTACATTACATTCGCGAAGCCAGCCTATGATTTCGAGCGCTTTTTTGGAGCTGTAATTTCTGGATGCATCTATATAATCCTGTTTCGTGTATGGCGTTAATTTGGCTTTACTCATGATGGCCGATTCCGATTTATCGGTCAGGGAATGAATCAGTAATACCTTGCTGAAAAATGAAAATACCATCGAGATGGTTTTAAAGATTGGGTTTTCGTTCGGGTTCAGCGCAAAGTGGTTGGCAATCTGGTTTGCTTTCACCACGTTTTTCTTGGCCAGGGCTTTCTGAAATTCGAAAATATTGTAATCTTTACTGATGCCGATATATGTCTCAATCACTACTTCATTAATCACCTTTTCCTTAGGATGGTTAATGTAGAGTTTGCCAAGTTCATTGTTTATTTTCTCCAGGTTTGTACCCAGGTATTCAACCATCATATTGGCGGCCTTATCCGAAATGGTATACCCGCTGTTTTTCACCTGGTTGGTGATCCATGCCGGCATTTCGTTTTCATACTTCCTTTTCGATTCAACAGCAATCGTTTTGTCGGAAGATACCAGTGCTTTCAGTAATTTGGCGCCCGGTGCCTTGTATTTATGACAGATTACCAGGATGGTTGAAGGCTGCGGACGGTTGATGTACGATAGAAGAAGGTTCAGGTTTTCTTCTTTCTTCAAATCCATATCCTGTGCTTCGCGGAGCACAACCAGCTGGCGCTCACCAACCATGGGGAATTGCTTACAACTGTTAATAACCTGCGCAGCCGACGAATCGCGCCCATATAAAACCACCTGGTTAAATTCCTTTTCAATGTCGGTCAGCACATGTTCGGTAAGGTAATCGGAGAGTTCGTCGATGTAAAACGGCTCTTCCCCATAAAAAAGGTAAATGTTTACAAATGCCCTTTTATGGAAATCTTTTACTAACTGAAAATAGGTTGATGTCATTGCTGAAGTTTGAAACCGAAGCGGAATGTATGTCTTAAAATTTCAGGTGTTTTACCGTTACACGTTTTTCAATCAGTTGTTTCAGCGATTCAATCCCGATAATAACATGATTTTCCATGTAGTTTTCAGTCACAATTTTATCGCTTTTCTCTGTTTTTACACCACTCGAAATCATGGGCTGGTCCGAAACCAGCAGCAATGCACCAGTCGGGATTGAATTTGCAAAGCCAACAATAAAAATGGTAGCTGTTTCAAGGTCAATTCCCATGGCCCTGGTTTTCTGCAGGTACTGTTTAAAATCTTCGTCATGTTCCCAAACCCGGCGGTTGGTAGTATATACAGTTCCTGTGTAATAGTCGAGCTTCATTTCGCGTATGGTTGTCGAAATGGCTTTTTGCAGACTAAATGCAGGCAGCGCCGGAATTTCAGGTGGGAAATAGTCGTCGGAAGTACCTTCTCCACGAATGGCCGCTATGGGAAGTATGTAGTCGCCCAGCGCATTTATGTGTTTAAGCCCGCCGCATTTACCCAGAAACAGGCATGCCTTTGGGTTTATGGCACTCAGCAGATCCATAACTGTAGCAGCATTGGCGCTGCCCATTCCGAATCGTATCATGGTAATGTTTCCGGCAGTGGCACTGGGCATCGAGCGGTCTTTACCCTGAATTTCAACATTATTCAGCCTGGCAAAAGTCTCCAGGTAAGCCCCGAAATTTACCAGCAGAATATATTCACCAAAATCTTCGAGTGGAGTTCCGGTATACCTGGGTAGCCAGTTATCAACAATTTCTTTCTTTGTTCGCATAGGTTTGGGTCAAAATTGGGTTGGTGTGGCAAATTTAGAATTTTTAAACCATCTTTGCAGTGATATCGGCAACATTTCCCGTATTGTTAATAAAATGCAGCAGTTAAACTTTCCTCATTTCGACTTTAAAGTCAGGAATATAGGTTCGCGGCCGGAAATATTCGATCCGGTGCGCCGGAAGTTTGTTACCCTTACCCCCGAGGAGTGGGTAAGGCAGCATCTTATTATGTATGTTACACTGGTGAAGGGTTACCCGATTT
>CAYNVK010000092.1:0-9648 GCA_964400395.1 uncultured Lentimicrobiaceae bacterium
GGAAGCACTTTCAGTTTTGCCAGCAGGTTTACACAGGCTTCGTATTCGTTATTTAACGAAAGCTGCCTGGCCAGGTTTAAGCCCAGGTAATAATTTTGAGGCAGTTTGGCGAAAGCCGAGGCAGCCACTTCCTTCGATCTGGCATAGTCTTTCCTCGATTCGTAAAATTTCGACAGGCTTAACGCTGCACGCCAGGCCTGGGGTGCCAGCGCAACAGTTTTTACAAGGTCTTTTTCGGTCGCAGCGGCATCGGCCGACTCATACAATTTGACCCTGGAAAGGTAAAAAGGATAAAAGTCGGGCTCATCGCCACACTGAGCAAAAAGATCTTTAGCGGCTTGCCTGTTTTCATTGTTCCAATGGATCAGGGCAAGATAATACTTTGGTTTCCAGTTTACTGAATTTTTCATAGCCCAGGTAAGCGGCTCAATACTTTCCTGCAGGTAAGGAAACACCAGGCCCGGATCGCCGGCATTTGCTTTTTTAAGAAGCTCAACTGAAAGGGTCTGGTTCCCCGATTTCCGGGCAAGCCAGGCACGCCAGTAATTGATTTCAGGCTGATCGGGGCCCAGGCTGAGTAATTTTTCCACTTCGGTATTGAGGCCCAGGTTCAGGTACCATGCTGCCAGCTCGAGGTAAGCTTCGTGGGTTAACTCCGTGCGGATCATACCGGTAAAGGCAGTCGCATTTTCATCGGAAGGGTGCGCCAGGTATTTCTCAAAACGAACCAGGTGATCAAGCGGATCAAGGACTTCGAGCTGCGCCAGGGCTTTATCGGCAGCCATTGGGTCAGCCTGCAGCCTTGCAATTACGGCCAGCAGTTCAAAAGCAGGCACTTGCATCGGGTTGGTAACCGCTGCTTTCGTGGCATATTCTTTTGCCCGGCCAGGCTGGTTTTGCAACAGGAATAGCTTCGACATTTCAACGTAAGAGGCCGCCCTGTATTCCAATGCTGCCGAGGCTATTGAAAAACCATCGATGGCATCCGTATATTTTTTGAGCCTTGCATTCACTACGCCATAAATAAAATTGGCAGCCGCATCGTAGGTATCAATCGAAAGTGCCCTGGCAGCATAAGTAAGCGCCTCAGTGTACCGGGCACTCCGCGTCATCAGGTTAGCCATGGCAGTGAGTGCAGGCAGGTAATTCGGCTCGCTGGCAAGGCAACTCCGGTAACATTTTTCAGCGTCGGCCCAGGCTCTTTGTTTTTCCCATTCACGCCCCTGCAGGTATTGCCCGTAGAGTGATTTCCAGTCGAAGTCGGCCGGCATTTCAACGGGCCTCGATAGTCGCAGGTCGGTGCGGTCGGCATTGTAAAGCACGGTATAATCGCCCAGCATTATCTTCAGTTTCGAAGCATCGCCATTAAAAGGAAGTGAATCCGAAAAGAGCTGCATCGGCGAAAGCGAGATTTGTTTTTCCCACAACAGCTTGTTATCCTGATAAATTTTAAGCTTATCGTGCGTTTCGGCCAGCGGGCTGAACCACACAAAAACTTTGTTGTTTTTCGTTTCCAGGTTCACGGAACCTTCGGGCGTTCCGTATTTCAGCCCTTTGGTACCTTTAACCGGGAACCAGTATTCGGTCCAGGTGTCGGTGCCACCAGGTATAAAAGAACGGTGTTTGAAAGGGGTGAGCGTGCTGTTCGGGGCTTCCTGGTTAAAAAGGCGACCGGATTGAATTTCGGTATATTGCCCGTCGGTATCTGTTAACAGGTCTTCCCAAATCATTCCCTGCCGCGATAAGCCCCATATCCAGAGTTTTTTTCCGGGTTTTTCATCGTAAGCAGCATAATGCCCGGTCCCGAATTCGTCATCGTGCCAGTAACCGCCATAAAACCCGGTATATTCGCCAAACACATGGTACGATTTATAACTTTCGAAGTTGTTGTTTTCGTAAAAAGCGAGGTTACGCCCTTCCTTATCGATAGGCCATGGATGGTTTGATCCATCGTGACCCAGGTAATACTGGCCGGGGTAGGCATACTCAAGGTTACCTGCAACTTTAATCCCGGCATTGGTCCAGTGATAATACGATTGTTCAAGCGTGGATGGATTATACCAGAAGGAGCGGGTGGTAAAATAGGCTTTATCCTTTGGCAGGTTAATTTCAACACGCCATCGGGTGCCCGAAGGCAGGTCGGTGCTGCCCACAAAGCAACTCACGCTGCCGTCAGGATTTTCGCGGGTCATAAAATCAACCGGCGACGAACACGAAGGTGCATGACCGATAAGCCCGAAATTAAACTCAATGCCACCCGAAGTCCAGGCGCCACGCATGGCTACATCGCGAAATTTGACCGCGTGGTTGAAATAGTAAAACTCTTTGCCGGTGCTTTTCTCAACGGCACCCCACACCTTACCTCCTACCTGCGGCGAAATATAAACTTTGATGTACTGGTTTTCGAGCTCTATCATATTCCAGTCCATTTTCCGCCCTTCGCTGGTGTATCCGTCGAAACGGAAATACGGGTAAATACGGCCGGGTGTTGCCACCGGGTCGGGATCGGAGTAAGGATAGGAATTGAGCGAGTGTATTTTTTCCTGCACAACTGCCTTTTGCGCTATAACGCCCAATGCTGATGCTAAAAAAAACACTGCAAAAAGAAGCACCTTATTCATATAAACACGTTTTAAAATGATTACAGGATTTAAATTTAACCGTTCGCTGAAAAGCAGCCTGCCGGCTTAGTAAGTAAGTTTAATGCTAACATCAGTATCTGTTGGCAACACCTGGGTCCTGATCAGGATCATTCCCTTTTTGTTGCCAGGCTCCAGGTACCATCCGCCGGGAGCAGTTCCGAAGCTTGCTGCGTTTTTGCATTTCTTCAGTTTTACACCCTGCACTTTAACCTGCTTCGGCATTGCACTGCTATGCACCTGCAGAAGGTAAGTACGTTTTGACAATTTACCTTTAAAATCGCCTTTGGCTGCAGCAATGATAACTTCATTCACCTGGTTTCCAGCAGCATCAGACAACGCTGTAAGCATGGTTTTTGCAAATTTCCCGTTCCTGTATTCGCGGTTTGAGCCTTCATCTTCGAACATTTCGAATGTTGCCGCCGGGCCGGGATATATGTCGAGGGTTAAGGTATCGGCAGGGCGCTCGTTGTCATAATTCATCTGCTGATACATCGGGATAATGGAACCGGCCTTTACGAACAGGGGTAATTTTTCGAGCGGCGCTGAATATCCGTTCAACGTTGTTTTTCCGTTATAAACAGTGCCATCCCAGTAGTCGAACCACTTGCCTTCGGGCAGGTAGATGTTATCGCGTATGTTTGTGTCGCTGTAAACAGGGGCTACCAGGAAGTTTTTACCCAACAAATACTCGTATTGTGTTTCGCTTCCTTTTGTTACCGGATCATTGGGATATTCGAGCACCAGGGCGCGAACCGCCGGGGTTCCGGTTTCCCAGGCTTCGTTGCACAACGTATACATGTATGGCGTAAGACGAAGCTTCAGTTTCAGGTAGGTGCGATTGATCGTTGTATAGGGTTCTCCGTACACATAAGGCTGTTTGTCCTTTGGCGCCCAGCCCGACATCGACATAAATACAGGGGTGAAACATTTCCATTGCAGGTCGCGGGTAAAGGTTTTATCGCTTCCGCCAAAAATACCATCCACGTCGCCGGTAGCGCAGTTTTGCGCCGAAAGCCCTGAGCCGATTACGGTAGGAATATGCCAGCGTATATAATCCCAGGTACCTTTCTGGTCGCCGGTCCACATTACCGTATTGCGGTGGCTGCCGGCCCAGCCACAAACCGACCATATAAAACCGCGGGCATCGCTGTTATTTTCAATTCCATTGTATGCTGATTTACAGCCATCAATGCCAAATTTATAACCTTCGCCAATCCAGGCAACATCGAGTTTACAAAGGCGGCTTCCATATTCACCTACTTCGCGGGCAATTTTCTCAACCCCGTTTTCGGTCCACAAGCCTGTGTGAAAACCGCGTTTCCGGAGTTCAACCACCACCGAATCGAGTTTGGTATAGCCACAGCCATAGCCATCGTTGGGAAGTATCCAGCCGCGTGGCATGTCGTTTTCAATGTATTTATCGGCAATTAAAGGGATTACGTCGGGCGTGGTGCCGGCATAGCCAGTTGTATTTTTACCGGTATTTGCACCGCGGTTATAGCAGTTGGCATCGCCCATTCCCAATGCCCAGCGCGGGGGCAGGAAAGGCTTCCCGGTAATATCGGTGTAAGAATTCAACACTTCTTTTAACGATTCGCCGGCGAAATAATAACAATCGAACCGGGCCTCGGAATGTTGAAGTTTAACGGAATCGGTAAACGTGTATTCGCCGGGGGCATATGTATTTCGCAAAGCGCCGTACCCCTGGGTACTCATATAAAAAGGAGCCGGATTCGGAGCGCCGCCGTCTTCCCAGTTCCAGTCGATGCGCATGAGGATTGTTTTATCGCGATGCGAAAAACGGCCGTTTTGCATACCTCCGCCATAAAAATACTCGTTGCCAGCCCGTTGCAGGCATTGCACCGTTTCCTTGCCATAGGTCAACCCTTTCTTTTCTTCCCACACCAGGGTTTTATTATCGGGTTTATACATAGCAAAACGCAGCGGTTTCAGGTAGGCGCGCAGGGCTATTTTATCGGTCGTCATCAGGTAATAGCCATCCATTTCTTTAAAATTCACCATCGGTATGGTGACGGGAGTATTGATAACGATATCATTTCCGGTAGGGTTGGTAAATTCGCCGTTGTACGACATTTGTATGCGGAAAATATCCGAACGGCAGAAATCGACCTGCACTCTGGCATGGTTACAATCGAAAGTAAAGCTATTCGCGTTTTTATGGAAACCGGTTACGGCACCCAGCTCATAAGCCTGCGAATAAAGCTCCATGGCAAGCGTATCATTTGTGAGCCGGTTATCAGCTGGCAATGCGGTATAAAACTTTATTTTGTGAATTCCATAATCCGTTAAATCGGCTGGGGGAAACGCAACAACAACGGTATCCACAACTTTAAGTGCCTTTTTTTCGTCGAACGGAACGGTAACTTTCATTTCGGGGCGGTTATCAATCCGAAGGTAGCAGTCGAAAGGTTTGCGGATGGCGCCTGAACTCAGGTTTACCACATTAAATTTAAAAACATCGGCATTGGTAAAGCTGTTTCCCGATTTTGGATGCGAAACCAGCGCCGAAGCGGCTACGTCCACATCAAGGGCCTCCGAGAGTTCAATATCATCAACCATCCAGTACCAGGCATATATTCCCCTCCACTGGAAACGCAGGTACACTTTGGGCTGAAAAGCAGCCACCGAAGTGATGTTGAGTTCAACATTCATCGGGTTAGGACAATCGGCTTCCGAACCGATTCCATTTCGCACTTCGTACTCTTTCCAGTCGGTGCCATTGTTCGAAACACAAACAAATAAACCTCCGTCCTTCCTGAGTTTACCCCAATCGTTCCACATGAAATTCTGCTGAAACTTCAGCACCACCGATCCTTTTTTAGAGCAGTCGATGGCTGGTGTCTGAAAATAAGCATCGGGCCATATGCCGGCTTTTTCCCATTTACGGTACGCTCTTTCAACCCTGGCGCCCGAGGCATACTGCATATGAAATCCACCACTTTTAGATGCAATGGGCGGGGCCTGCTGGTCGCGGCCATACGAACCCGGGAATGGCTGGTTGGTGCACTCCCACAAAATACTACTGTCGTTCAGGGCTTTATTTATCCATCCTTCAGGCAGTTTGCCCGAAGAGAAATCCTCTTTCCAGAATAACTTTTCATTTTTCAATGATTTATTCTGAGCCAATAAACCGCTGTTCAGGGAAATAAGCGATGCTATTAACCCGATTTTCAGGAGAGAGTAACCCCGTGCAGCACCAAAAAAGGGCAAATTCATAATAATTTTTTTTTGAAAGTTTATACCGCAAATATATATTTTTTATAAACGTCAACTATTTTTTTCAATTAAATTTAAAAAATAAATTCGTTGGGTATCCGAAAATAATCCGACGGGCTAAATATGCTGAGTTTAAGGACCGGTTTTGGAGATTCGCCAAATACACAAACAGCATACAGATGAATTTTCGTGCAAAACAAAAGACTCCTTCAACGGGTGAAAGAGTCTTTTTGTATTAGAAACGGACCGGGTTATTAAGTGGGTTATTCTTTACCGGGAACTTTCAGCCGGTCGCCGGTTCCCTGAATCATAATTTTTTCCCACTCTTTGCCATAGCCGGGTTGTGAAGGACCTTTCGGGATGTTTTTGCCATTCCCGTTATCGAGCAATTTACGTCCTTCAGCATTTTTCACATTCCCATCTATATATTTCATAAAAAGATACTGGTAAAATACTTTCCAGTCGCCCACCAGTTTATCACCCGTCGACACCGAATAAGCGGTTACGTATTCTTTTGCTGCGGCCGGGCTTTGTTTAAATTTTTCGGCGGCCTGTTTGTCGATGATATTTACTTCGGAAATAAACTTGTTTTCGAGTTGTTGCTGGTACTGTTCAATTTCGGGATGGATGAGGTTGTAGCGCGTATAGGCCCAGTTATTTACCTGGCTGAATGCCCAGTAAGCCGAGGTTTCGGACCAGGTAATCATGGATCCGTTGCCCAGGGCATAACTTTGGGGAATGCTGCTGATGCCGCAATACATGGGGGCATACACACAGCCGTCGGAATCATCGACGCCAAACCAGAAAATGCCACCTACCGGGGCTGGCAGCCAGCTGCGCGACTGGGCCACAAAGCTGTAACCGGTTTGCTGGGTAGCTATGGCTCTCTCGTTGAGGTACATTACACTATCAACGGTATATTCCATGGGGCGCCAGCGGTAAGGCAACCCGAAAGGCCCGGCACCGTTATCGAAACGCATATCGAGCGGGGTATCTTCGTAGTGATCGCGCATGCCGGCCATTACCTGTTGCAAGGTAACCGGCGAGTCGGGCTTAACCCACAGCGGCAGGCGGTTCGACACAAAACCATTCGGATTTTCAGCCCCATCGGGAAAAACAGTTTTATGCGAAAACTTACCCAGGGCATACTCAGTATACGCTGAATTTTCGCGCAATTCCTTATTTATCTTCCTGAAAAACGACCATACCCTGGCATCGCAGAAGCGGGCACCACCAAAATCGAGTGGATTATACACATCGGAGAAACTAAAAGCCGCATCCGTTCCATTATAGTACCCGTTTTTACGGGCAAAACTGATTACATCGGCCGAATTATAAACGGTTTGCTTTGCATCGTTCCAGTTATTTGTTTTCTGATACGGGAAGGTGGTGATGCGTGCCTGGTTGGCGTGCCCGCTAATGTAACCGTCGGGGATCAGACGAGCAACCCATACCGCACCTTTTTCGAATTTCCCCTTGCCAATCAGTTCCATGATCCAGGCTTCGTTAGCATCGGAAATGGAGAACGATTCGCCACTGGTGGCATACCCGTACCGGGCAACCAGTTCAGTCATTACTTTTATAGCTTCGCGGGCAGTTTTTGAACGTTGCAGGGCGATACGCATCAGCGATCCATAATCGAGTATGGCTTCGGGTTGGGTTGCCAGCGCTTCGAGGCCGCCCCAGGTAGTTTCGCCAATGGCAACCTGGTGCTCGTTCATAAACTGTACCACCGAATAGGTATGAGCTACTTCGGGGATTTTACCTAGCAGCCTGCCATTTTCGTAATGATATACTTCGCACATTTCGCCGGCCTGGTGATCGGCAGCGGGATAGTAAGCAATGGCGCCATAACGGGTATGCGAGTCGGCGTTGTAGGTAATCATCACCGAACGGTCGCTGCTGGCGCCTTTGGTGATAATTAAATTGGTGCAGGCAAACAACTGCTGTGCATTCAGCAGGGCAATTACAACAAGGGCAAACGGGAAGTAAGGCTTAAACATAACGTGAAATTTTGCGGCTAAAGTAAATCAAAAAGTTCATAGGCCGAAAAAGTATTCTTGCTGTTGACTGATTTTCAGCAACTGATTAACCCGAAAGCGCGAACCCCATTAAGGCGACTGACAGCTGTGCGTCCGCAATATGAATCTGTTTAAAATTTTTGCATTTAAAATAATGAGGAGCGAATGGGAGAACCGGCGAGGGGCGATAGCCAAAATATGAACTAAAACCAGAACTTCAATGCAGGATGCTTCCCTGCCAGCTGACGCCGTCAGTCAGGCGCCTTCCGACTTTAACTCAACTCATAAAATTTATTTGAAAAATTTATACAGTCTATATTGCAATGGATAATATTCATATCCAGAATTTATAAGTATGTTTAAATCAGGAAACTGAGTAATTTTGTATTTAAATTTATTGAAACATGCGGATAGAATACGACATTAAACTGGGATTTAAAGATGTGATGTTCAGGCCGAAACGCTCGACGCTGAGCAGCAGGTCGCAGGTAAAACTGGAGCGGAGCTTTATTTTTAAACATACCGGCACCGAATGGACCGGCATACCGGTAATGGCTGCCAATATGGACACGGTAGGCACTTTCGAAATGGCCCTGGCACTGTTCGAGAAGCAAATGTTTACGGCAATACATAAACATTATTCGGTGGCCGAATGGAATAATTTCATCAAAAGCGCACCCGCGGGTATTGAAAACCACATCGCGGTAAGCACAGGCACCGGCGCCCACGACCTGGAAAAAATATCAGAGATAATGAAGGCAAACCCGCAGCTGAGGTTTATCTGTATTGATGTGGCCAATGGGTATTCGGAACATTTTGTGGCATTTGTAAAACAGACACGCAAGAAATTTCAGGATAAGATTATTATTGCAGGCAACGTGGTGACCGGCGAAATGGTTGAAGAACTGTTGCTGGCCGGGGCCGACATTATAAAGGTAGGCATAGGGCCGGGATCGGTGTGTACCACCCGGGTAAAAACCGGCGTAGGTTATCCGCAGCTTTCGGCTATTATTGAATGCGCCGATGCAGCACATGGTCTTGGCGGGCAGATTATCAGCGATGGTGGCTGCTCCACGCCCGGCGATGTGGCCAAGGCTTTTGGCGCCGGGGCCGATTATGTGATGCTGGGTGGCATGCTGGCCGGGCACGACGAAAGCGGTGGCGAACTGATTGAGAAAAACGGCAAAAAAATGAAACAATTTTACGGCATGAGCTCCAAAACCGCCATGGAAAAACATGCAGGCGGCGTTGCCGAATACCGCGCCAGCGAAGGCAAAACCGTTGAAGTGCCCTACCGCGGACTGGTGGAAAACACCATACAGGATATACTGGGTGGCATACGCAGTACCTGCACCTATGTAGGCGCTTCGAAGCTGAAAGAACTGAGCAAACGCACCACTTTTATACGCGTGGCGGAGCAGGAAAACCAGGTATATAACGGATAGAACCAGGCTTCTGCATAAAAATGAAAAAGCCAACCTCATAAAACTACTTTGCAACCATAGTTTCCAGTCGAAGTGTGATAGAATAATCTCTGAAAATATTATGAATATTAAGGTTCCGTTTTTCTATTCCAGCGAAAACGAACTCACGCCGGCCAGGTTGAGGCTTGGTTTGATTTTCGGAGTGTTTATGTATGGCGCATTTGGGTTTCTTGATCTTTACACCATGCCCGCGAATTACATGTCGGCATGGATACTCAGGTTTATTGTAGTGATACCAATGGCATTGATTACATTTTTGCTATC
>CAYNVK010000093.1:0-9549 GCA_964400395.1 uncultured Lentimicrobiaceae bacterium
TCAATCCCTGCCAGCTATCGCCGTCAGGCAAGCGAAATTCGCAATCCGAATTCCAACATCCGCCATACCACATCCGCAATCCAACATCCCCAATCCGCAATCCGCAATCCGCAATCCCCAGTCCTCAAGCATCAAGCTCACCTGCTATCACATTCATCGAACTCATGGTCAGGATGGCATCACTCAGCATTGCTCCTTTTACCATTTCGGGGTAGGCCTGGTAATAGATGAAGCAGGGCCGGCGGAAATGCAGGCGTGAGGCTGTTCGTCCGCCATCGCTAACCAGGTAAAAGCCCAGTTCTCCGTTTGCCGCTTCAACGCTGTGATATACTTCACCTGCCGGGATATCGGTTTCGCCCATCACAATTTTAAAATGCCAGATGAGCGCTTCCATGTTGTTATAAACTTTTTCCTTTGGCGGAAGCACAAAGCGGGGATCCTTTGCGAAATAGGTTTCCTTGTCGTCCATGGCATCGAGTTTGGCAATGGCCTGTTCAATAATGCGTAGACTTTGCCACATTTCTTCCTGCCGAACCATAAAACGGTCGTACGTATCTCCATTCTGGCCAACTGGCACTATGAAGTCAAATTCTTCGTACGAGCAATATGGATTCATAACTCTCACATCGTAATCAACGCCGCAGGCACGTAGGTTGGGGCCCGTAAATCCGTAAGCCAGCGCTCGATCGGCAGGGAAGGCGCCCACATTTATGGTACGATCCATAAAAATGCGGTTTCGCACCAGCAGGGTTTCAAATTCTCTGAGTTTGGCAGGGAATGTTTTCAGGAAATGGTGAATCTTTTCCCATGCCTTCGGACTGAAATTCCGTTCGAAGCCGCCAATCCTGCCCATGTTGGTGGTAAGGCGGGCACCACATATCTCCTCGTATATCTCGTAAATATATTCCCGGTCCTGGAAAATGTATGTAAAACCTGTGAGTGCACCGCTGTCGACCCCTATTACGCTGTTGCAGATAATATGATCGGCAATACGTGCCAGTTCCATAATTACTATTCGCAGGTAATCCACGCGTTTTGGCGTTTCAATGCCCAGCAGTTTTTCCACGGTCATGTGCCAGCCCATATTGTTGAGCGGTGATGAGCAGTAGTTGAGGCGGTCGGTAAGTGGAGTAACCTGGTAAAAAGGGCGACGCTCGGCTATTTTTTCGAAAGCCCTGTGGATATAACCGATGGTTTGCTCAGTGCTTACAATAAATTCTCCGTCCATAAGCATCACGTTCTGGAATACGCCATGCGTAGCCGGATGTGTCGGACCGACATTCAGCGTATTATATTCCTTGGGCTCCGGTGTATGAACTACGTCTCTTTCCCAATAGTCGGTTTCCAGTTCTTTTGCCATGTATGATTTCAGAAAACGCTTTTAAATTGTGTTTAAAATCTCTTATTTAATGTCTGCCTATCGCTTCGTTCCCATTCAAAACCTTAAATTTTAGTGTTTGAGTAACGCTGCCGCGATGCATCATTTTGTTTCTTTATTGGTTCTCTATCGCCCGAACATACTGTCGTCCTTGTCTTCGCGGGTTTGATCTTCGAGGGGAAAATCTTTTCTCAACGGGAAATCAGTCATGTCGTCCACGTTTAA
Source organism: uncultured Lentimicrobiaceae bacterium (assembly GCA_964400395.1). GTDB lineage: Bacteria > Bacteroidota > Bacteroidia > Bacteroidales > UBA4417 > UBA4417. Next base: position 1,604 of record CAYNVK010000093.1, read on the forward strand.
TATCCGTTGTAAATTTGGGTGATCCCCGAACTGAATACCAAAGAAATCATAGGTTTCGCGCTCCATCCAGTTGGCTGAAGGCCACAGGGTAGTAGCACTCGGAAAGGTTGGATCGCTGATTTGGGTGGCGGTTTTTACGCGAATGCGATGGTTGTTCACAAAACTATGCAAATGATAAACCACCCCGAGTTGGTTTGTTTCGGGGTAATGCATGCCGCAAAGGGTGGTGAGGAAGTTAAACTGCAGGTCTTTGTCATCGCGCAGGTATTGCAGGCAGTGGCGAATGACTTCTTTTTTAACGCTGATGCAAAGCATATCAGCCAGCACTTCGTGCTTTTCGATTGCTTCATTAAACTGCCCCTTGAGTTTATCAACAACCAGCCGGTTTCTTTCAGGGTCTATCTGGTACACGAATGAGTATTTAAATAGTTCAGGGTTTGTATTTTACTAGCAGAGCAACAGAGCAGGCTCACCCGTTGCCTTATCTGCTTTATTCTATGTTATATTTTTTCATCAGGTCTTCGTATTCTTTCGAATTGCGCCGCCTGAGCGATTCGTTACCTACCAGGTCCTGAATTTTGAGTATACCATTTATAATCTGTTCAGGCCTCGGAGGGCATCCAGGTACATACACATCCACAGGAATAACACGGTCAATCCCCTGCAGCACGCTATAAGTATCGAATATACCACCGCTGGCAGCACAAGCGCCAACGGCAATAACCCATTTGGGCTCTGCCATCTGAATATATATTTCGCGCAGCACTGGCCCCATTTTTTTAGCCACGGTTCCCATTACCATCAGCAGATCGCTCTGCCTGGGCGAAAAGCTAAGCCTCTCGGAGCCAAAGCGAGCCAGGTCGTAATGCGAGGCCATGGTAGCCATAAATTCAATACCACAACATGAAGTTGCAAATGGTAACGGCCACAATGAATTTTTACGGGCAAGGCCTACGGCTTTTTCGATGGAAGTGGCAAAAAATCCTTGACCTGAAATTCCTTCAGGAGTTTCGGCAACGGTAGGCGCTATAATTGGGTTAAGTTTTTCCGACATGATTCAGCGTATTTTCAGCAGGTATTATTTCTTGTCCCATTTTAAAGCGCCTTTCATGATAATGTAAATGAAGCCGGCCAATACCAGCATCATAAACAAAAACATCTCGAGGAAACCCTGTGATCCCAGTGCTTTGAAATTTACAGCCCAGGGGTACATAAAAATAACTTCAACATCAAAAAGAACAAAAAGAATGGCAATGAGAAAATATTTAACCGAAAAAGGGCTGCGGGCATTGCCCATACCCTCTATTCCGCATTCAAAATTTTCGAGTTTGGCTTTCGACGAGCGTTTTGGTCCCAGTAAATGGGTAAATACCATGGTGGTAATTACGAACCCGAGAACTACGAGCGACTGTATTAAAATGGGGATGTAATCTTGAGGCATAATTGTGTCAGCTGTATTGTGAAATCATTAACGAATCATTAAGCAAATTGTTTGTAAATCTATGAAATTTATTGATAAAGTTTTAATTTCCTTCTGCCAATTCCCATGATTTTTCAGATAATAATTTACCTGGTTTCAGCTGTAACATCCATCCATAAAATTTAATTGTGGCGTTAAATTGCTGTTGCAGGTTTTGACACCCAATTTTATGAAAATTTAAAACATCTTCCACGTTCAATCGATGAAGTTTTCAAAATAAACGCGTATTGGGTTTCAATTTTTCGACCCAAATGGTAAAAGTTTCAAAAATATGCAGTTGATCAATGTTTGTTTATGATTTACTTGTATTTTTGTTTGTTCATCAGCAAACCGTTTGTAGGCTGAAATATAGATAAATTCAAAAATCAAATAAATAGCATTATGAATAAAAATCGTAAAACTAAAAAACGTGGTTTTAAACTAAGTTTCTCTTTGTTGGTAATTCCTATTGCCCTGGCACTGGCAACAGCTGTTTACTTGTTTATCATGGGTAATCCTTCTAATTTCCAGGGTAACGATTCGGCTAATTCGCCCTTGCCCGGTAATATCTACGGAATTGTATACAAAGGTGGTTTTATTGTTCCCATTCTGATGACTTTACTGCTGATGGTTATCACTTTCGTGATTGAGCGGTTTATGGCTATCAGCAAGGCAACAGGTACCGGCGATGTGGTCGATTTTGTGCAGGTTGTTAAAGCTGACCTGCAAAACAACGACCTGGACTCAGCCATGATGGAATGTGATGAACAAAAAGGCTCCGTTGCCAATGTTATCCGCTCGGTGCTCATAAAATACCGTATGCTCGAAAAGGACAATACCCTGGCCAAAGATCAGAAACTGGCTGCCCTGCAGGCCGAAGTTGAAGAGTCGACCTCGCTCGAATTGCCGGCCCTCGAAGAGAACCTGGTAGTGCTGGCAACCATTACTTCGCTGGCTACACTTATGGGACTGCTTGGTACCGTAATGGGGATGATCCGCGCTTTCGCCGCCCTGGCAAACGCAGGTGCCCCCGATTCGGTTGCACTGGCATCGGGTATTTCGGAAGCACTGGTTAATACTGCATTTGGTATTGGTACAGCTGCCCTTGCCCTCATTTTTTACAACTATTTTACAACCCGCATCGATAAGCTGACCTATAACATCGACGAAGCCGGTTTCAGCCTGGTACAGTCGTATGCAGCCAACCACGCATAGTCTTTTAATTCACACAAAAGGTAAACAACATGCCTAAAGCAAAAGTTAAAAGAAAAAGTACCTGGGTTGATATGACCGCCATGTGCGATGTGGCATTCCTGTTGCTTACTTTCTTTATGCTGACCTCCAATTTTACAAAGAAAGAGCCGGTGCTGGTCGCAACTCCCACGTCTGTATCCGAAATCAAAATTCCGGAAACCAATATTATGACGGTTCTGGTTGATAAAACGGGAAAGGTATATTTCGGGATCGACGGACAGGAAAAAAGGCGGCAGCTGATTGAAAAAATGGCCAGTATTTACAAGGTGAATCTTTCGCCCGAAGAGATGAAAAAATACACGCTTCTGGAGCTAACCGGCAACCCGATGCAAGCTATGAAAGCGTTTCTGAACCTGCCTGCCGAGTCGCGCGACCTTCCGCAGAATAACCTCGGGATACCCGCTGACACGACCAATAACGAGTTTAAGGACTGGGTGAAATCGGCCCGCGAGGTAAACCCTGAGCTGCGTATAGCGATTAAAGCCGACGAGAAAACTCCTTACCCGGTCATTAAAAAAGTGATGAGGAGTTTGCAGCAACTCGATGAAAGCCGCTACAACCTGATCACAAAACTGGAAGGTGCCCCGGGCAGGGAATAATCAAAAATAAACATGCAGAAAAATGGCAGAAATAAGTCAAGATACTGGTTCGCATAAAAAAGGAAAAAAGAAAAGATCCAAAAAATTACCCACCCGAATCGACCTCACACCTATGGTTGACCTGGGTTTCCTGCTGATCACCTTTTTTATGCTTGCTACCTCACTCATAAAACCTCAAACGATGGAAATCACCATGCCATCGGACAAAAAGGTGCAGGATGAGGATAAAACCGTTGCAAAAGCTTCGCAGGCCGTGTCGATTATATTGGGTAAGGACGATATCGTTTATTACTATTTCGGTAAAACCGAAGGCGCAAAAGTGCTTAAAACCAATTATGCACCCGACGGGTTGCGTAAAATACTGCTGGAAAAAAACTTTGAAGTTGCACAGCAGGTTGAAGCACTGAAGGTCGAAAAAAACCGTACCCGGATGAAAGAGGAAGATTACCAGAAAAAGCTTTCGGCACTCAGGGCCAATAAAAATGCACCGGTGGTACGCATTATGGCTACGGACGAATCGAACTACAAAAACCTGGTAGATGTGCTCGACGAAATGAATATATGCAGCATCAGCCGCTACGCCATTGTCGATCTCGAAGATCCCGACAAACAACTGATAGCCAATCTTGCACCCTGATAAAAACTGCTTTTAACATCTCTTAAAAACTCATCAATGCAAAAGGTCAATATTTTTTCTGCCGATTGGTGCGAAATTGTTTTCGAGTCGAGGCCCAAGGATTATGGTGCTTATGCCATGCGTACCCTTTCGCCGAGGCGTCATCGGTTTGCATTATTGTTAATGGCAGCATTTTTTATTGCGGTGTTCACCTTGCCGGGAATTATCAAAAGAATTATCCCCGACTCCAGGCTCAAAAACGTGGAGGTAACCTCTTTATCAAATATTAAACTCGAGAAAAACAAACCTAAAAACATAGAACAACCCAAACTCGAAGAGGAACTGCCCCAGAAAATAAAAAGCACCATCAAATTTACTCCGCCTGTGATTAAGGACGATGCCGAAGTAAAAGACGATGAAGTAATGAAAACGCAGGAGGAAGTGAATGATTCGAAACTTGCGGTTTCGGCTGCTGATGTGCATGGCAACAGTTCTGATGCCGATGCTGTTGACCTGTCGGATTTGCAGGAGCAAAAAAAAGTAGTTGAAGAAGAAGTGGTGAAACCCTACGTGGTGGTTGAACAAATGCCTGAGTTTCCGGGCGGTGAGCAAAACCTGCGCAAATTCATGGGTAACAACATCCGCTACCCGATGATGGCCCGCGAAAGCGGTATACATGGCACGGTTTATGTAACCTTTGTGGTAAGTGCCAGCGGACAGATTTCGGATGTAAAACTGTTGCGTGGCATTGGTGGAGGATGCGATGAGGAAGCCGTGCGGGTTGTTAAATCAATGCCGCCATGGATTCCCGGCAGGCAGACCGGGAAACCGGTTCCGGTGCAGTTCAACCTGCCCATTGTTTTCTCGCTCAACCAGTAATATTTTGTCCTTTCATAATCCGATTAGCCAAATTTAGCATGAAGCTCATATTTAATTACAGCATGTCAGTAATTTACCTGCTTGCCGGGCTTTACCTGCTGGTGATAGGGTGGTTTATGCTCACCGATTTTCAGAACAAAGGCGTTGGCGTTTTAATGATTGTTTACGGGCTCTTCAGGGCTTACCGCCTGTATAATTCTCGTTTGCAGGCAAAGTCAGAAGTTGAGTCGGATGAAAGCAAAAGTGTAAACAGCATAGATACTTCAGCATGAAACGATTGCCTGTATTGCTTTTGGCCGGACTGATGTTCTTTGGCAGCGGTTGCCACCGCAAGAAAGACCAGGATAAAAATTCGGATACACCTACAACCGGGAAGATCAGTATTGCAGTTGATCAAACCTACACCCCGGTGATCGGGGCTGTGCTGCCGGTTTTTCATTCCATGTACAAATTTGCACAAATACAACCGAGGTACCTGCCCGAGGTTGATGCCATAAATATGCTGCTGAAGGACAGCGTTCGTCTTGCCATCACCTCACGGCCTTTATCGGCAAAGGAAATGGCTTATTTCAGTTCCAGGAAATTCTTCCCGAAAGTAGTTCCCGTTGCTATTGACGGGATTGCGGTAGTGGTAAATCCGTCGAATACCGATACCTTGTTCTCCGTCGAAACCATCCGGAAAATTATGACCGGTGAAATAAGTTCCTGGCAGCAGGTAAATTCAAGGTCGAAACTTGGAAAGATAAAAGTGCTGTTTGATGATCCGAATTCGAGCATTGTCAGGTTTATTGTCGACTCGATTACTAAATCAGGAAACCTCGGGAGCCAGCTTTCGTCGCTCAAGAGCAACCTTGATGTGGTCGACTTTGTTTCGAAAAACCCTGATGCACTTGGCCTGATTGGCGTGAGCTGGGTAAGTAACCGCCTCGACCCGGGGAGTCGCTCGTTTCTGGAAAAAATAAAAGTTGCCGGAATCTCGGTTTCGCAACCCGCCACTGCCGGAAATTCATATCAACCTTTCCAGGCTTATATTGCTACCGGTAAATATCCCTTTACCCGTTTTGTGTATGTGATTTTAACCGAACCCCGGCCCGGGCTCGGAACCGGACTAACCTCCTTCCTGGCCAGCGATAAAGGACAGCGGATTATTTTAAAAACCGGAATTTTACCCTATACCATGCCCGAAAGAAAGGTTCACATTATTAATGAATAGTGATATTGCCGATAGGGTATCATGAGCTGACACCCGGCAAAATGATGGTTGCAAATGAGTCTCGGATCCTGTTGTTAAAAATGTGAGCAAAAGATGATTTGTACAATAGCTTTCGGGAATAAACGTTTTAATGAAGATAGTTGATAAAAATGAAAATATTTAAGTTCCTGACGCTTTTCATGGGTTTACTGGCTGGTTTTACTGCAACGGCACAGCAGGTGAATACTGCACTCCGGCTGCTCGAAATGGAGCAGTATAACCAGGCCAAGCAATTGTATATACGTAACCTGAACGCTGCACAAGGTGCCATGGATTGGTTTTACCTGGGAAAAATTTATGCTATCCAGCGGAATGCTGACTCGGCAAGGTATTGTTTTGCGAAAGTGTCCGAACTTGATTCCAAAAATCCGCTTGCACTTGTCGGGCAGGCTATGGTCGAAAATATGGGTGGCAACCAGGCGCAGGCACAACTCACGCTCGAAAAATCGCAACGTGCGGCCATCTCGTACCGGGATGTAAATGCAATGACTGAGATTGCCACAGCGCGTTACTTTGCCGGCGACACCCTCAAGTGGCAAATTACCCTCGAACTGGCTTCCGAAATAGACAAAAAGAATCCACGGCCTTATATTGTCGGTGGTAACCTGTATACAATGATGGGCGAAAAGTCGGGTAAATCGCATTTTTTTGGCCTGGCTTCGGGCCGCTATCACCAGGCACTTTACCTGCAGCCCGATAATGCCGAAGCGCTTACCAAACTTGCAGCCATTGATATCCGGATACTGAATTACGATGATGCCGAAACCATGTTGCGCAAAGTGATCAAGGCTGATTCGCTGTACCTGCCGGCGCTTAAAAACATGGGCGAACTTATGTATACCCTGGGCCGTTATCGCGAAGCCAGCGAATTTTACGGCAAATACATGCAGCTGGCTGAATATACTGACAAAGACCTGGTGCGGTATGTGAATATATTATTCTTTAATAAGCAATATGCGCTGGCCAGCGAGCATATCAATAAGGTGCTGAAGGCTAATCCTGCAAACCCGGTAATGTTGCGGTTAAAAGGATATACCTCGTACGAACTGAACCAGCAAAAGGAAGGCCTGGAAGCGATGCAGAAGTTTTTTGCATTACGTGCCGGGGCCGATGCCGGGAAACTGCTGGCTACCGATTTTGAGTACTACGGCAAGTTACTTGCCCGCTCAGGAAGTGACTCCCTGGCAGTGCTTAACCTGCAGAAATCGATAGAAATGGATGCCGAAAAAACATCCTTACTCGAAGATATTGCTAAACTCTACGAAAAGATGAAGCGGTATCCTGAGGCTATCAGCTATTATGAAAAGCTGGTTGAGGCTAAAAATGATAATGTTCCTTCCATCATCTATTTCAGTATGGGTAAAGATCTGCTGCTGATAGCCGACCGTGCTAAAGGAACTTCCGACTCCCTGCTTCGTCCTGCTTACCTTCAAAAGGCGATAACGGCATTCAGTAAGGTAGTCGATATTTCGCCTTCATCGTACCTGGGCTACCAGTGGCGTGCACGCGCTTTGGCAGCACTCGATCCCGAATCAACACAGGGAAGCGCCAAACCTGATTATGAGAAAGCACTTGAAATGCTTGAACTAAAAAATGATCCTAAAAAATATAGCAGCGATTTGATAGAAGCCTACCGTTACCTGGGATATTTCCATTATTTGCAGTACGATGCCATAAAAAAGAATGAGGATGCTGAAGCCAGGGAAAAGGCAAAAAACGAATCGCTCGCTTACTGGCAGAAAGTGCTTTTGCTCGATCCGAATAACGATGTAGCTAAACAGGCGATTGCAGCGCTCAAATAAAAGGCGGTTTTAGAAATCGGCAATTAAAATTCGGAACAGGAATTTATATGTCCCAGATCTTCCATCTTTTTGTAAGCACCCACTG
>CAYNVK010000094.1:0-9520 GCA_964400395.1 uncultured Lentimicrobiaceae bacterium
GGCTACAAAGCTGTTCTAACTGCAGCTAACTCGCTTCCAAAGTTCTTTCCCATGTTTATGACTGCTGCCGGAACCATCAAACCTGCCAATATGCTTATACTGGGAGCCGGTGTTGCTGGTTTACAAGCCATTGCCACTTCGCGCAAACTCGGGGCAGTTGTGTATGTATTCGATGTTCGTGCAGCCGTAAAAGAAGAAGTTGTAGGCCTTGGCGGCAAATTTGTTGAAGTTGAAGGCGCCATCGACGATAAAGCTGCCGGTGGTTATGCCGTTGAGCAGACGGATGAGTTCAAAGCCCGGCAGGCACAAGCCATCCACGACCAGGCTGTTAAATCGGATGTGGTGATTTGTACCGCACAGATTCCCGGCAGGCGCGCCCCGCTCCTGCTGAAAAAAGAAACCGTTGAAGCCATGAAACCCGGCTCAGTAATTATCGACCTGGCAGCATCAACCGGCGGAAACTGTGAACTTACTAAGGACAACGAAACCATTGTTCACCAGGGCGTAAAAATTATAGGCAATTCACAGTTCCCTACCGATATGCCCACCGATGCCAGTCGTATGTATGGCAAAAACATGATCAATTTCCTCAAACTCATCATCACCAAGGAAGGCGCCCTGAACCTGAACTGGGAAGATGATATTGTAAAAGGAACAGCGGTTACGCATGGCAAGGGAATAGTGCACGAGAGGGTGAAGGCTTCGATTAGTGCATAGTGCATAGTGCATAGTGCATGGTGCATAGCATAAATCAAAAACTATGTACTGAGCACCTAGCACCAAGCACTAAGCACCGAGCACTGAGCACTTAGCACACAGCACTTAGCACTCAGCACTCAGCACTCAGCACTCAGCACTCAGCACTAAGCACTAAGCACTAAGCACTAAGCACTAAGCACTAAGCACTAAGCACCAAGCACAAAAATTCAAAAACAAACAAACAAAACATACTAACTTATGGAAGACGTTTTAAGATTTTTCCTCGAATACAAGGACATGATTTTCATCATTGTGCTTTCCGTATTCCTGGGAATAGAAGTAATATCGCACGTACCTGCTGTACTGCACACTCCTCTTATGTCGGGCAGCAATGCCATACACGGGGTTGTGATTATTGGCGCTATTATCGTGATGGGACATGCCGAAAATACCCTCTCGCTGATACTCGGCTTTATCGCCGTTATACTGGGCACGCTCAACGTGGTCGGAGGATTTGTTGTTACCGACCGTATGCTCGAAATGTTTAAGAAAAAGAAAAAATAGGGGGATCGTACATGGAAACAATTACAAAACTCATTGAATTTACTGATCAGATCTCTGTACTCGAGATTTCGTACCTGCTGGCTTCCATTCTTTTTATCCTTGGTTTAAAGAAACTGAGCCACCCTGCTACCGCCCGTTCCGGAAACCTTTGGGCTGCCGCCGGCATGGCCGCAGCTATACTTTTTACCATATTGTTCCACCAGAAAGATGGCCAGCCCATCGGTAATGTGGTTTGGATTGTAGTAGCCCTGGCCATAGGTTCATTTATCGGCTGGTATGCATCTATAAAAGTTAAAATGACAGCTATGCCGCAGATGGTTTCCATATTTAACGGTATGGGTGGCGCCTGCGCTGCCTTAATATCGCTGATGGAATTCCCAAAAATGCAGAACCACCTGGCATCACTTGCCGAACCCGCATCCAACATGTTAAGTGGCGAAGGAATTGCCATCCTGCTGGGGCTGATGATCGGAGGCGTTTCATTTGCCGGAAGTATGATCGCTTTTGGAAAGCTCGATGGACGCATTGGCGACATAAAACACCCGATACTGCGCATTGTAAACCTCACCTTCCTGGTGGTACTGGTAGTTGCACTGTTCCTGATCCTGTTTATGAAACCTGAGGCTGATCACAACCTGCCGATTTATCTTTTTGCCGCTGCTGCCCTTATTTACGGGGTAACATTTGTAATGCCTATTGGCGGTGCCGATATGCCGGTGGTAATTTCGTTGCTGAACTCCTTTACCGGCGTTGCAGCTGCCATGGGCGGTTTCCTGTACAACAACCAGGCCATGCTTACCGGCGGTATCCTGGTTGGGTCATCGGGAACAATTCTCACCATCCTGATGTGTAATGCCATGAACCGTTCGCTGCTAAATGTTATCATTGGGGCATTCGGAGTTGCCAGTGCTGCAGGTGCCGAGGCAACTGACAAAACCGTTAAAGAAATCTCGCTCAGCGATGCAGCTGTATTGCTCAGTTATTCGCAGAAGGTTTATATTGTTCCCGGATACGGACTTGCCGTTGCCCAGGCGCAGCACCTCTGCCACGAACTCGATAACCTGCTGGCAAGCAAAGGCGTTGAGGTAAAATATGCCATTCACCCGGTTGCAGGTCGTATGCCAGGCCATATGAATGTGCTGCTGGCCGAAGCCGATGTTCCGTACGAAAAACTGGTTGAAATGGAAGATGCCAACAACGAGATGGCAAATACCGATGTGGTTATTGTAATCGGCGCCAATGATGTGGTGAACCCTGCTGCTGAGGACGATCCTTCGAGCCCCATTTATGGTATGCCGATTATTAAAGCGCTGGATGCCAAAAACGTTATAGTTATGAAACGAAGCATGGCCGTCGGTTATGCTGCAATTCCCAACAACCTCTTTTACCACGCCAAAAACCGTATGCTCTTTGGCGATGCAAAAGCTACCTTGCAGAAACTGGTAGCCGAGATCAAGAGTTTGTAGGCTTCTGCATAAAATGAATTTATCAACCGGCAGGAAGTGATTTCTGCCGGTTTTTTAATGCCTGATAATTTCTATAAAACACATATCAATAGGTATTCTGAATCAGCAATTTATTTGCCCGAAACGAATTCCAGCAGCCATTTTTTTTACAAATGGAAAGCAACGCATCAATAAATATAATGCAGGAAGTATCCGAATCTCCAACATCACAGCATACACAATACGTTATTTAGCAGAAAGCCTTGCCGGTAAAAATATGATATTTGTTACTTTTGCAGCCATTCACAATTATGCTGTCATGAAGAAAATCCTCTCGGTGATCCTTACTCCCGTATATCTTTTGGTTTTTGGATTATTATTGGTAGTATTTCACCCCGTACAAGTTATAACCAATTGGATTTGGGGATACCCGGTACGTAAACGCGTGGTAGATGTTTTAAACTTCTGTTTATTATATGGAAGCCGGATCCTGGGAACTAAGATTACTTTTCGCGGTTTTGAAAAAGTTCCGTTGAACCGGCCTGTGATTATTGTAGCTAATCACCAGGGCACACTCGATATACCTCCGGTGGTTGTAGGTTTCCGGAAAAACCATCCTAAATTTATTTCAAAAATTGAACTGGGTAAAGGCATCCCAAGCGTTTCGTACAATCTCAGGCACGGTGGCTCGGTACTTATCGACCGGAAAAACCGCTCGCAGTCGGTAAAAGATATTATGATGCTGGGCAAACATATTGAAGCCAACAACTACGCAGCCTGCATTTTCCCCGAAGGAACACGTACAAAGGACGGGCAGGTGAAAACTTTTCAGCCGGCAGGAATTGCTTCACTGATCCGTTCGGCACCATCGGCTGTAATTGTGCCTTTTGCCATCGACGGGAATTATGAGATTATGAAAAAAGGCTACTTCCCGATGACTTTCGGCTGCCACCTTAAATTTACCGTCCTCGATCCTATTGAACCCAAAGGCTGGGATGCCAATGAACTGACATTGCATATTGAAAATCTGATAAAAAAAGAATTGGGGCAAGTTAACTAGCCTTTGGTTCCACAAATTATACGCTTCACCACATCTGGCGGATTTGCTTTACGCGGATTTCAACTTTCGGTATGTGACAACCTGCTAAAAGCTAATACTGTCCGTGCTTTTACCTATATCGAAGGCATGCGCGATTTCCAGTGTATCATGTGCAAAACAGAGAAAATACTGGCCAGCCACAGCATGCAGGAACTGTGCCTTATGCTCGACAAAGGATTTGTACGTTGTCATAAATCCTACATTGTGGCAGTAGCCAAAATTAACAGCATTGAACGCGAGCGGATATTTATCGGCAATAAATCGATACCGATAGGTGAAATGTACCGGGAAGATTTCTATAAATCAATATAAAAATGTTCGACTGGTTATAGCTTGCAGGTTCCTGCCCGGCGCAAAATCCATGAATACTTTATATTAAAACAGTCCAAATAATATTTTGCATTTTATATTCAGAATTCTGACTAAATTCCGAATAACTGTCATACTTTTGCCGACGATATGAATCTGCAATCGCATCGAATCAATGTACTACTATATCGGGATTGACGACACTGATAACCTCGAAAGCAGGGGAACAGGCCATCGTGCCCGTCAGCTGGGAACCAGCCTGCAGGATGCCGGGATTGCCCGGTTGATAAGCATTACACGCCACCAGCTGCTTGTACATAAAGATATTCCTTACACCTCGCACAACAGTTCAGCCTGCCTGCTTATGGAATGTGAAGCAGCCGTTGAACCTGAGCTTATAGCTTACTGCCGTGATTTTTTGTTGCGGGAATCAGCACCGGGTTCGGATGCAGGGTTGTGCGTAGCATCCTCACAAAATATTTCGTCTGCAATCGGCAACTGGGGCAAAAATGCCAAGATAAAGGTCCTGAATAAAACCCTGGCTCATAACACTGCAGAGCAAAACAATATTTATCTCGAAGGCCTAACCGGCGAAAAGATTGGTGTAATCGGGGCACTTGCCGCCGTGGGTCTGCGCCATGCAGGCAACGATGGCCGCGTGCTCTGGCTCCCGATGCTGAGAGAAACCGAAGGCATTTTCAGTGCCTTTGAATTAAAAAAACGTCTTACTCTCGATCGTATCTGTACCCGTGAGGGCATCGAAATTCAGGACACAGATACCCTGATGGCCGATGGCTGGATAAGGCCGGTAATGCGCGATACTAAAATAACCCTGATCGTTGAAAAACCTGAGAATCATGAAAAATACCAATGGCAACATGTTCCCAAAGAGTACATCAAAAGCATTTCGAACTGACAACGCAACCGACCTTTTAAAAACAGGATTACTGCTGTTGCTGGGATTTTTTGCTGTTGTTATTCGCGAACGTGTTAACGTACCCCTACACCTGCCGGGGCATCACGGATTTGAATTTATGCTGTTGTTTATGGCCGGTAAAACACTCAGCCGCCAGCGTTATGCCATGTCCATTTCCTCTATCGGCGCTTCGGCATCGGCATTTCTGCCCATATTTCATTTTGGTAACGCATTTATGCCATTTACCTTCCTGTTGCCAGGCCTAATCGGCGACCTGGTTATTAACAAATCCGGCAAAAACGGTTACTTATACACTGCTGTTGCCGGGGGCCTTGCCTACTCAAGTATTCCGCTGCTGCGCCAGGGAATTATGATGGCAACCGGAATTCCTTTTGGTTCGTTGCTGAGCGGATTGTTGTATCCTTTTGCGCTTCATTTTATTTTCGGAGCACTGGGAGCCGTTGCCGGGGCAGCTGTTTTTGGCAGGTTCAATAAATAAATCATGCGTACTAAACCTGACCATGAACTTTACTTGTCCGCGTTATGATTTTCCATTCATATCCAATTCGCTTTTTTACCAAAGCCGGCATATCACTGGTTTTAGTCCTCATGTGTGCATGGGCATGTAAAAAGGAAACGGATAAAGTACCACCTACCCTGCAACCCATAACCGAAAACGGTTTTGCTGTTGATTCCATCATAGTGCCAACCGGATATCCTTACAAAGTCGGGATTTCGGCGGGAAAAGGCGATGCTGCCATCACCAACCTTGTGGTAAAGCTTACCAACGAAAACGGGACTGAAACAGCGCTCGACAGCGGAATGTATTCCAACAGTTTCAGCTACACGCGGAGCATTTCGTATGGTGCTTCGAAGTTTGAGAAATGGGAGTTTATGATCCGCGACAAAAATGGAAAATCAGCCAGCACTTCTATAACAATTATTAAAGATCCGGCTTCAACCTACGGCCCGATTACAACCTATGCTGACGTGAAGCTTGTTGCACAGGATAACACCCAGGGAAATTCATTTTTCTCGCTTGCCAACGGCATTTCGTACCCGCAGCAGGATGCGGATCAATACCAGCAGAATATCAATATAATAACCTATTTTGGCAACACGCTGGTTCCCTCAACAGAGTTTACCCTTTCATCGCCCGGCGAAAGTGATGTTGCTACTTTCTATCCCTTTATAAGCAGCTGGGCTGCTCCGCGCAATGAAACCAGGTATAAACCCGACAGCCTGAGCATATCGCAGGCAGCATTCGAAGCCGCTTACAACGACAGCCTGATTATCACCAATTACACATCGGCCACCACGGGCAAACGTAAATTTAAGATGGCAAGAGCCGGCTATGTAATTCCTTTCCAGGTAACCCTGGGACCGGAAGCCGGTAAAAGAGGCCTGGTAAGGATAAAATCATTACAGAATTCCCGCAGCGGGTATATTATTGCCGACATAAAAGTCCAGAAGTAACATCATGACCAAACGAAATACACTTATCCTAATACTCTGGTTTATACCTGTGTACATTTTTGCACAGGATATAAAAGGATTTGTGTACGAAAAACCCGGGAGCAAGCCACTTGCCTTTGCAAACCTGATGGTCGAAGGCACGGCCACGGGAACGGTATCGAATGAAGACGGAAGTTTTACGCTTCATATCCACAAAACAGGACAGGTAAAACTGATTGTATCGCATATTGGATATGCCGGCACAACATTAACGCTTCAGGTACAGGCAAGCGGAATGCAAAATTTAGTAATCCACCTCGAGAAGCAGGTAACCGAAATAGCGGAAACCGTAATAACAGCAACGCGTACCAAACGGAGCATAAATGACCTGCCTGCCTCAATCAGGTTAATTACCTCGGAGCAGATTAAAGAAATGCCTTCGGCATCAGTTGACGACCTGTTGCGGACAGAAGCAAACATAAATGTAGACCGGAAAAACGGGATTTTCTCAAAAAATGCATCTGTAAATATGCGTGGCTTGAACAGTTCGGCGCGCACACTGGTAATGCTCGATGGAGTTCCTATGAACAAAGCCGATGGCGGCGGGGTAAACTGGAACCGGATTAATACCGAAAGCATCGGAAGGATTGAAATAATTAAAGGTCCCGGGTCGGCCATGTATGGCGGAAATGCGATGGGCGGTGTAATTAATATAATTACTAAGGATATACAGGCACAGCCGGCAGGCAGTGTAAAAGTTTCGGCAGGATCGTGCAATACACTGGGCACCCAGGTTTGGATAAGTGGTCGCACAAAGTTACTTCCCAAGCTTGGCTGGAGCATTAACAGTTTTTACCGTCAGGGTGATGGTTACATTATTGCTCCAACAGAAACCCGCGACAGCACTGATGTAAAGACAAACCTATGGGAATACAATGTCGGCGGAAAACTGGCATATCATTTCAATGACAGCAGCAAACTGGATATAGGCTATAATTATTTTGACGATAAAACCGGCGATGGCACGCAGGTTTATGATCCGGAAGGCGGGTATTACAAGTACCGCACCCATCATGTTTATACAACGTATTATGGCTGGATCGGGGCTACCCAAATTACCGCCAACGCCTATCTGCAGCTGGAAAACTACCTGAACCAGAAGGAGCAGCTGAAAACAGAAAAAACTCCGCCCTATGCTATCACCCAGTATGCCTTGTACCTTACCGACTCGCACCGGAACGATGCAGGTCTCTGGATTTCGGCGACCAGCAACGCTGGGCCAAAGCATAAAATAACCTATGGTACCGACATCAGGCTGAGCGGTGCCGATGCTTCGGATATCTATTTTACCGCAACGGATACCATAAGCAACAAAGGAAAAATGAATGCATATGCCCTTTTCGCGCAGGACGAACTTAGTTTGCTCCGCAACAAACTTAAGCTGGTAGCCGGTGCCCGGGTTGATGTGGTAACTTTCAGCGATGCTTCATTTACAATTTTATCACCATCGTATACTAACAGTTATATGATGGAATACACGGGTGCTTATGATGACCGCAGCTGGGTGGCCGTAAGTCCGAAATTAGGTGCGCGTTATGATCTGAATCTGCTCAATTCGGTTTATGTAAACTATGCGGCCGGTTTCAGGCCGGGTACACTCGACGATATGTGCCGGAGCGGGAGTATTTCGAAAGGATTTAAGATGGCAAATCCGGAACTGGAACCTGAACACCTGAATAATTTTGAAGCAGGCGGATCATTTTTTATTCACAAATTTGTACGTTTCGAGCCTACTGTTTATTATTCATCGGGCAACCAGTTTCAATATTTTGTCGGTACCGGCGACACGGTTTACTCAACCTCGGGTGCAAAAGCCATACTTAAGCGCGAAAATGTAAGCAAAGCCGCCATTACCGGTGCCGAAGCCACCTTGCGTTTGAACCCGGCCAAAACACTTGAAATTACACTCACGTATGCCTACAACCATTCAGTGATAAAAGAATTTGACACGGTACGTTTTGAGGCAAAGGACCTTTCGGGGAAATTCCTGATGGAAGTGCCTAAAAACCGGTTTACAACCATGGTAAGCTGGAGAAACAGGTATTTCAACAGCATGCTGGTATACGAATACACTGGACCTTTATATACTGATGATGAAAACCTGGTGGAAATGCCGGCCTATTACCGCTTCGACCTGAAAATTTCGAAACTGCTGGCGCGAAAATATTTTGTAGCACTAAACATTCAAAACCTTACCAACAATATATATACCGATAACAAAGGTAACCTTGGCATAAGCCGGTTTATTATGCTCGATGCGGGTTACCGGTTCTGAGAAAACTAAATAATCTAACCCTTTATAATGAATTCTATGATGAAAAAGCTACTCCTAGTATTGATTTTTATTCCTTTCCTACAGGCGGCACAGGCGCAGGAAGAAATCGTGAAATGGACTTTCCCCAATAACCTGCTAACCGACACTGTTCAGAACAGTACAAACCCGCTCAATGCCGGACAGGTAATCAGGGTTGAAGGTGCCGGGCCTGTTTCGATGAAAAACGGGGCAACAAATTATGCAGCCCAGGCCATAAACTGGAACGACGGTATGGATACAAAAAGCTGGAATATCAGGTTCCTGACTACCGGGTACAATCATATTCAACTCTCCTCGAAACAACAGGGAGGAGGAACCAACGGTGGCCCCAAAGACTTTAAACTGCAATACAAAATCACGGGCACAGGCACCTGGGCTGATGTGCCGGGGGGAACTATTACCCTGGATAACGACTGGACTACAGGTGTTATTCTGAACCTGGATTTGCCTGCTGAATGCCAGAACCAATCCAACCTGGTTTATATACGCTGGATCATGGCTTCGAATACCGATATTAAAGGCGGCCTGGTAACGGCAGAAGGCGTATCAAAAATTGATGACATCATTATAACCGGAATGCCCATTACAGGTGTACCTGATCGGGCAACAGCTACAGGCTTATATACTTTCCCCAATCCTTCACCGGCATCATTTACAGT
>CAYNVK010000095.1:0-9515 GCA_964400395.1 uncultured Lentimicrobiaceae bacterium
AGCCGCCATCAGGGCTGCACAGCTCGGATTTAAAACTGCAGTAGTCGAAAAAGCTGAGCTCGGAGGTGTTTGCCTCAACTGGGGATGTATTCCCACCAAGGCTCTGCTAAAGAGTGCACAGGTGTATAATTACCTGAAACATGCAGCTGATTACGGCGTTTCGCTCGAAGGCACAGCCACTGCCGATTTACCTGCAATGGTTACCCGCAGCCGTGGCGTTGCCGAAGGCATGAGCAAAGGCATACAGTTCCTGCTCAAAAAGAATAAAATTGATCATCTTGCCGGCTTCGGGAAAGTAAAACCCGGTAAAAAAGTGGAAGTTACTGATGCCAGTGGCGCGGTAACCGAATTTGAAGCCGCGCACATCATTATAGCCACAGGGGCGCGTTCGCGTGAGTTGCCAAACCTCAAACAGGATGGCAAAAAAATAATTGGCTACCGCGAAGCAATGACCCTGCCGGTAAAACCTAAAAGCATGGTTGTTGTAGGCTCAGGAGCCATTGGTTCCGAATTTGCACATTTCTATAACAGCATCGGAGTCCAGGTAACATTGGTTGAATTCCTGCCTAACATTGTTCCTATTGAAGACGAAGAAGTTTCGAAACAACTGGAACGCAGCTTCAAGAAAGCAGGAATGAAAATCATGACCTCGTCATCAGTTGAATCTGTTGAAATGGCTGGCGATACCTGCAAGGTGAGCATCAAAACACCCAAATCAGTTGAAGTGGTTGAATGCGACATCGTACTCTCAGCCGTGGGTATTGCCACCAACCTCGAAGGCATTGGCCTGGAAGAAACCGGTATTAAATCAGAAAAAGGCAAAGTGCTGGTAGATGAGTTTTACCGTACCAATGTGGAGGGTTATTATGCCATCGGCGATATAGTAAGTGGACCGGCCCTGGCCCATGTGGCATCGCACGAAGCAATTACCTGTGTCGAAAAAATTGCAGGAATGCATGTTGAAGCCATTGATTATGGAAATATACCCGGTTGTACCTATACTTCGCCCGAAATTGCATCAGTGGGCATGACCGAGAAAGCGGCCAAAGAAGCCGGCTATGAAGTTAAAGTAGGGAAATTCCCCTTCACTGCATCGGGCAGGGCCAGCGCAGCCGGAGCAAAAGATGGTTTTGTTAAAGTGATATTCGATGCCAAATATGGCGAATGGTTAGGTGCTCATATGATTGGTGAAAATGTTACCGAAATGATTGCCGAAGTTGTGGTAGCCCGTAAACTGGAGACTACAGGTCACGAAATCATAAAATCAGTTCACCCGCACCCAACCATGAGCGAAGCCGTTATGGAGGCTGTGGCTGCCGCTTATGGCGAAGTAATTCATTTGTAAAACTTATAAATAGTCATGGAGCTCATCCCCACTGCAATACCTGATATAAAAATTTTTAAACCTGATGTTTTTGGCGACGACCGTGGCTATTTTTTCGAGTCCTTTCACATCGACAAATTTGCTGCATATGGAATCACTGATCCATTTGTGCAGGACAACGAATCGAAATCGCAGAAAAATGTGCTCCGTGGCCTGCATTACCAGCTCGAGCCCTCTGCACAAGGCAAACTGGTTCGCGTAATACGTGGGGCTGTATTGGATGTTGCCGTAGACATCAGGCAAAATTCGCCAACTTTTGGCAAGTGGGTA
Organism: uncultured Lentimicrobiaceae bacterium; assembly: GCA_964400395.1. Taxonomy (GTDB): domain Bacteria; phylum Bacteroidota; class Bacteroidia; order Bacteroidales; family UBA4417; genus UBA4417. The sequence goes on from CAYNVK010000095.1 coordinate 1,655, forward strand.
ACCATGAAACTTACAGCCGAAAACAAATGGATTTGCTGGATTCCGAAAGGTTTTGCCCATGGTTTTGTGACCCTCGAAGATGATACCATTTTCACCTACAAATGCACCGGGCTCTATAACAAAGCTTCCGAAGCAAGCATAAGGTGGAATGATCCTGAGCTGGGCATCGAATGGGGCGTAACCCAACCACTTTTGTCAGACAAAGACAAAGTGGCACCATTATTGAAGGATGCCATTCTGTTTTAAATGTCAGCATAATGGCAGACAAACGGCGGTTAAAGTAACCAGCCGGTTTTAACTAAATAAATGTAAATGAGTAAACGATTCATATTCATATTTCTGTTGGTGGCTTTTGCGGCTTTCGAGGGATTTTATTATACCCGTAACCTGCAAAAGTCGGCTACAGATGTTGAATACCAGAAAGCATTTTTGCACAGTAACAAAATTTTTTCGCTGGTACTGCCCGATAAAGCTGAATTTGCCGGCGAAGAAGCCCCGCTGGGATTATATTATGTCCGCGAAGGCCTTGACCGGGAATTAATGGTGAACACATACTGGCATTCATCAACCTTGCTGATGCTTAAAAAATCGAACCGGTATTTTCACATCATCATCCCGATCCTTAAAAAACACAATATCCCCGAGGATTTCAAATACCTGGCACTGATCGAAAGCGGTTTAACCAACATCCAATCGCAGGCAGGTGCTGCAGGTTTCTGGCAGATAGTACCGGGAACAGCTAAAAACTTCGGGCTCGAAATAACCGACCAGGTTGATGAACGCTACCACATCGAAAAAGCGACCGAAGCGGCCTGCAAACTACTGCGTGGATCGTACAATAAATTCGGCAGCTGGACACTTGCCGCTGCCGCCTACAATGTGGGCGAAGGGCGCATAAGCCGTGAACTTGAACGCCAGAGCGCATCAAGCTATTATGACCTTTACCTGCCCGAAGAAACCATGCGGTATGTATATCGCATCATTGCCCTGAAACTTTTGTACGAGCACCCGACTGAATATGGATATTTCATCCGTAAAAAAGATCTGTACCCGCCTATCCCCACTTATACCGTGAGTGTTGATTCCAGCATCAGTAACCTGCCGGTATTTGCCAGAACCATGAAAATAAACTACCGCCTGCTCAAGGAATTTAATCCCTGGCTGCGATCGGACAAATTAACCAATACGGGCAAGAAAAAATATATGATTACACTGCCCAAAAAAGGCTTCGAAGATTTCGACCGTTTGCTGGATGAAATTGAAAATGCCGAACAGATATTTAACGACACCATTACAACAGGTATGTTGCCGCGATAGACTCGATTATAAGTAAATGCCATCAACTCTTAACTACGTATGAATCCGGGCAACATTACTCCGGCACCAGTCGGCGACCAGGAAACCTCTCCGCAGGAATTCCTCGAAGTGTATGGCGCCAGGGTGCATAATTTAAAAAATATTGATGTCACCATCCCCCGCGACAAACTGGTGGTAATCACCGGATTGAGCGGAAGCGGGAAATCATCACTGGCTTTCGATACCATTTATGCCGAAGGCCAGCGGCGTTACATGGAAACATTTTCGGCCTATGCCCGACAGTTTATGGGCGATATTGAACGGCCTGATGTCGACAAAATCACGGGGCTAAGTCCTGTAATCTCCATCGAGCAGAAAACCACCAACCGCAATCCACGCTCCACCGTTGGCACGATTACCGAAATCTACGATTTCATGAGGTTGCTCTATGCCCGGGTTGGCGAAGCATACTCATTTGCATCGGGACAAAAAATGGTAAGGTATACTGACAGCCAGATCGTGGATCTGATGTTGCAGAACTATGCCGAAAAAACCATTTACCTGCTTGCACCACTGGTGCGGGGCCGCAAAGGGCATTATCGCGAACTGTTCGAACAAATCCGTAAACAGGGCTTTCTGAAAGTTCGTGTGGATGGCGAAATAAGTGAGATTAACTTCGGCATGCAGGTCGACAGGTATAAAATACATGATATCGAAGCCGTTATCGACACCATTAAGGTGAATGAGAAATCGCTTACCCGATTAAATTCATCCATTCAAACTGCATTGAGACAGGGCAAGGGTGCACTGATGGCCATGGAAATCACCTCAAAAGAGGCCAGGTTTTACAGCCGGCTGCTGATGGATCCCGAAACAGGCATTGCTTACGATGAACCCGAACCCAACAGCTTTTCGTACAATTCGCCGTACGGCTATTGCCCGAAATGTAAAGGCTTGGGCTATATTTCAGAAATTGATCTTACAAAAGTTATTCCCGACCCATCGGTAAGCATTAAAAAAGGGGGCATCGCTCCGGTTGGCGAATACAAGCCTACCTGGATTTTCAGGCAACTGGAAGCCATTGCGCACAAATACCATTTTACACTCGAAACACCCTTATCCGATATCCCTGACGAAGCCATCGAAACCATTTTGTATGGCTCGGAGGAAGTGATAAAGGTTAAAAATGAATACCTGGGCGTAACTTCTTCGTACTCGCTCAATTTCGAAGGTATTGTTCAGCATATCATGAACCAGAATGAGGCCGGCAACCCCGAAGGACTGAAACGCTGGGCCGAAGGTTTTATGAACTCAGTTGAATGCCCCGACTGCCACGGAGCAAGGCTGAAAAAAGAATCGTTGTTTTACCGGATTCACGATAAAAACATAGCCGAACTTTCGCGCATGGACCTGGTGAATCTTTCGCAATGGTTCAGCACGCTCGAAGAACACCTGGATGAACGGCAAAAAGTGATTGCGCACGAAATTATCCGTGAAATACAAAGCCGGCTTTCGTTCCTGCTCAATGTAGGCTTGGATTACCTTTCGCTGAACCGTACCTCGGGAAGCTTGTCGGGCGGCGAATCGCAACGCATCAGGCTGGCTACCCAGATCGGCTCGCAACTGGTCGGTGTTCTGTATATCCTCGACGAACCCAGTATCGGGCTGCATCAGCGCGATAACCACCGGCTTATCAATTCGTTGAAAGACCTTCGCGATACCGGAAACTCGGTTATAGTGGTTGAACACGATGAAGATATGATTCTTGCCGCCGACCACGTAATAGATATGGGACCCGGAGCCGGAACCCATGGCGGACATATTGTGGCACAGGGAAATCCTGACATGCTGCAAAAATTTAACAGCATCACATGCCAGTATCTATCAGGCAAGCGGAAAATAGAACTTCCGCTTAAAAGGCGCAAAACAGGCGATAATTTCCTGCTATTGAAAGGTGCAACCGGTAATAACCTCAAGAATGTGGATCTGAAACTCCCGTTGGGCGTTTTTACCTGCATCACCGGCGTTTCGGGAAGTGGCAAATCGAGCCTCATCAACGAAACCCTGTACCCGATTTTAAGCAGGCATTTTTACCGTTCGGAACAGAAACCCCTACCCTACCAAAGCATTGAAGGACTGAAGCTGATTGACAAGGTGATAGAAATTGACCAATCGCCCATAGGCCGCACACCACGCTCAAACCCGGCTACTTACACCGGGGTTTTCGACGAAATCAGGAAACTGTTTTCGTCGCTGCCTGAGTCAAAAATAAGGGGATACAAACCGGGTCGTTTCTCATTTAACGTGAAAGGCGGCCGTTGCGAAACCTGCCAGGGTGCCGGCATCAGGGTGATAGAAATGAATTTCCTGCCCGATGTGCACGTGCCCTGCGAAACCTGCGAAGGCAAAAGATATAACCGCGAAACCCTGGAGGTACGTTTTAAAGGAAAATCCATTACCGATGTGTTGAATATGACCATTGAACACGCCGTTGAATTTTTCGAGAACATACCGGCCATTCTTCAGAAAATCAGCACGCTTAACCAGGTTGGGCTTGGTTACATCACCTTAGGACAGCGCTCAACCACGCTTTCGGGCGGAGAGGCACAACGTGTAAAACTGGCGACCGAGCTGTCGAAACGCGATACAGGCCAAACCTTGTATATCCTCGACGAACCCACCACCGGGCTGCATTTCGAGGATGTAAACATTCTGCTTCATGTACTCAACAAACTGGTGGATCGGGGAAACTCCGTGTTGGTAATTGAACACAACCTGGAAGTAATCAAAGTGGCTGATTACATTATAGACCTGGGGCCCGAAGGCGGCGAACGCGGAGGCTATATTATTGCCGAAGGTACACCCGAACAACTTGTGAAGCAAAAAAACAGTTTTACTGCGCAGTATCTTAAAAATGTACTGCAGCAATAAATTGAATATAAAACAGTTAGATCATTATAATTTAAAAATAACTAATTAAGATTAAGGACATTAATAATCAGGCGGGCATAAGACATCAGCCTTGTCCGACAATAATAGTCCAAAACACGAAATACCAATGAACACTAACATTGCTGTAAACTGTCAGAATACAGGTACCACAAAACTCGTTCCCCGCGGAACTTCACTAAACCAGGTAATTAATGAATTTGGTGTAGAAATGAGCAATCCCATACTGGGGGCAATGGTAAATAACGAAGTGCGCGAATTGTCGTTTGAGCTCTTTCACCCGGTAACGGTTTATTTTTTCGATATCAGTCACCGCGATGGCATGCGTATGTACACACGCGGACTTTCGTTTGTGCTGTACAAAGCGGTGCACGAGCATTTCCCAAAATCGCAGCTGCGTATCGATCATTCCATCTCTAAAGGAATATTCTGCAAGGTGGAGAACATCGAAAATGAGCTGAGCCGCGAGGATGTTACGGCCATCAAAAAACGCATGCACGAAATTGTGAACGACGACATTCCTTTTATCCGGATGGAAGAAGAAACCGAGGAAGTGATCCGCAAATTTGAGCTGCACGGGCTGACCGACAAAACAGGCTTGATGAAACACCGCGGCCGGAATTATTCAGCCTATTATAAACTCAACGGCCATATTGATTCCTTTTACGGGTATATGGTTCCATCCACAGGTTACCTAAAAGTTTTCGACCTGAATAAGTATTATAACGGGATGTTGCTGCAGGTGCCACAAAAAGACGATCCTTCGAAGGTTGAAAGCCTTGTGGTTCAGAATAAACTTTTCGAAATCTTCCAGGAGTTTTCGCAATGGGTGAATATCCTTGATGTGCCTGATGTGAGCGATTTGAATGAAGCCTGCAAAAATGGCAAATCGGAAATTTTCATCAAAGTATCGGAAGCCCTGCACGAAAAGAAAATCGGGCAGATTGCCGATAACATCCGCATGCACAATAACCAGGTTAAAATTATACTCATTAGCGGTCCATCTTCGAGTGGCAAGACCACTTTTGCAAAACGACTGGCGATACATCTGGTAGTGAACGGAATGAGGCCCATTAATTTATCGCTCGATAATTATTTTGTTGATCGCGATAAAACCCCGCTCGACGAACATGGAAATCATGATTTTGAAGCCGTTGAAGCACTTGACCTCGAACTGTTTAACCAACAGCTGCTGGCGTTGCTGAATGGCGAAAAGGTTGAGTTACCCAAATATTCTTTTGCCACAGGTAAACGTTTTTTCGATGGCGAAATCGTGCAGATGCATCCCGAAAACGTGCTGATTATTGAAGGCATCCACGGATTAAATCCCAGGCTTACCAGTTCGATACCCGCTGAAACCAAGTTTAAAATTTATGTTTCGGCGCTCACCACCCTCAATATCGACAACCACAACCGGGTAAGCACTACTGACAACCGGCTGATCAGAAGGATTGTACGCGATTACCGTTATCGCAAATATTCGGCCCGCGACACCATTTCGCGCTGGCCCAGCGTGCGTGCCGGCGAAGAAAAACATATTTTCCCTTTCCAGGAAGAAGCAGATATGATGTTCAATTCGGCCCTGCTTTACGAACTTGCTGTGCTGAAACCTTTTGTTGAACCCATTTTGCTGGAAGTACAGCCCAACCAGCCCGAATATGCCGAGGCTGTGCGCCTGCTGGGATTTTTCCGCTACCTGAAGCCCCTGAAACCCAACGAAATTCCGCCCACTTCTATCCTCAGGGAATTCCTGGGTGGAAGCAGTTTTAGTTACTAAAAATTAATTTCATACCAACCCCATTGCCGGGTTAATTGCCTGAATGTTTTACGGCCATAGCCAAAACATCAAGTGATTAACCCGGTTTGTTTTTTCCCAGAAATTCCCAGAGAGCATATCCATTATGTAACTCTTGTATGCATTTCAAAATTCATTTTTATACCGTTATGCATCCAACCGGGCATTTCAAAAAACAGGGTTGGTCGGGTACGAAGATTTTTTAATCCGGTGAAGGACAATTCCCTGTTTTTCTTACTAATTTTGAATGAATACCGGCAACAGGCAGTCAGAATTGTATTCGCTGCATCCAGCGCAAACCGGGGTTAATAAGCCGGCAATTTTTATTTTCGAATCATCAAAATATTTACAGTTATGCACACAGAGGACGAACTTTTAAATATGAGTGAGGAAGACCGGATCCGTGAAGCCATCACGCCAAAAGACTGGAACGAGATAAAATCGCACGATTCCTGGTCAGTTTTTAAAATTATGTCGGAGCTGGTTGAAGGCTATGAAAAAATGGCCCGTATCGGACCCTGCGTCACTATTTTTGGTTCATCCCGATCGAAACCCACAAACAAGTATTACAAACTGGCAGAGGAAATTGCTTACACCCTTACAAAAAAAGGTTTCGGCGTAATTTCGGGAGGAGGACCGGGTGTTATGGAAGCCGCCAACAAAGGGGCGCATTTTGGCGGCGGGCGCTCTGTGGGGCTCAATATTGAATTACCGCAAGAGCAATCTGCCAATCCTTTTATCGATTCGGACAAGCTGATAACCTTCGACTATTTCTTTGTACGTAAACTAATGTTTACCAAGTACTCGCAAGGGTATATTGTTCTTCCGGGAGGATTTGGTACGCTCGATGAGCTCTTTGAAGCTATCACCCTGATTCAGACCCACAAACTGGTTCGTTTCCCCATAGTTCTGGTGGGCACTGACTACTGGAGCGGGCTGGTGGAGTGGATAAAAGCGCAGGTACTGGCCGGTAACAATATCGATCAGGCCGATCTCGACATTTTTACCCTGGTGGATGATGCCGGCAGTGCAGTTGCAGTTATTGAAGAATACTACAACAAATACGCACTGAAGCCTAATTTTTAAATGGACATACAACGTCTATATTTCATTTTTTTCAATAAACACAAGGAAGAGGATTAAATCAGCGGCAGATTACCAGTTTGCCACGTGCCATGTCATTACCAATAATTGCAAACACGATATAAACGCCGTTTGGCAGATCGCTGATATCAAGTGGAGCCGAAAAAGCTACCTGCCTGAATTTCTTTACCAGGCTGCCATCCATAGCATGTATCTGAATATCCGCTACTTTACCGGGTTTGTTGCTACCTGTGGCAATGGTTATTAACGTTGCTGCCGGGTTTGGGCTAATCAACAGCTGCATATACGCACGCGCCGGGTGCCCGATGCCAAAAATCTTCTCAGGCTTACCAAAAAACAGGCTCAGCCCGCCCGAATAATTCCCGGCTATCATATCGGTAAGCGTATCGTTATCAAGATTTCCCAGCGCAATTGCACTTCGCCATCCTTCATGGATTCCCGGTAAAACGCCCTGCAAATGAAAATCGCCCTCCACATTTCCATCAATATGATCGTAAACAAAAACATCACCAAATTCACTGCCGGTAAATAGCCTGGTTTCGCCCTGTTTGTCGCGGTAAAAGCAAGGAACACTGTATCCGTAGTACGATTTGAGCGTATCCGTTACATCAACACCACCAAGTTTGGCCGTAACAAGAGTAAGCTGGGGTACATTTTTAGTGCCTGTATTCCTGTAGTAACTCAGGGTGCCATCGCGTTTGCCGCAAACCAGGTCAG